>JBHICL010000172.1:0-6819 GCA_046759605.1 Alphaproteobacteria bacterium
CGCGCCATGCTGGGTCCAAGTCTGGACACAGGATTGGGGCGCAATTTGGGCGGTGCCGGCGCCTCGTTTGCATGTACCCGCTTCGCGCTCCAGGTCCTTGGTACCCAAAGTTGAAAAAGATCCGGCATCGGCCGGTCCAGGTTCGTATCGATCGTGTTGTTCACGTCGTGGAAGACGTGGACGCGGCGCGACGCGGTAACTTCGCTCATGGGACCATTGTGGCACATTGTGATGTTGGTGACGGACGCCGTCCACAGCATCACGAGCGGAGATTTAAGCGTCAATGACCTGCTCAAACTTCGGTCTTTACGTGAGTGAAGGAGGTTAAACCGCAATGTACGCGGTGTTGACAGCATCACGAACGCGCTCGACGGAGTCGATGGGGTTTGGCGCAGACTCGTAGGCCGTTCGTATGAGTTATGTGTTAGGGCGCCGAATCATGCATGTCAGAAAGAGTTACCTCTGTGGTGTGTATTGTCTGGATGTACGATACCAAAATCCTAGGTTCGTCATGAAGGAGAGCGGAGATGAAAATACTAACCACAACACTAGTCGCGGCGATGAGTGTAATGGCGCTTTCCGATTCCGCTCACGCTGTCAGACCGCAGCCCTTCAACTGGAAAGATTGGGAATACATAAAGCTGTCCGAATCACATTACGTAATGCCCTCGGGAGAGGTACGGCTCGCTGATATCACTTATCGAGTTCGACGAGATGATTCCAATTTTGGCCACCGCCATGAGAACTGGTACTGGCGCACTGGCTTCTTAGATTTTCACAAGATTGGCTCTGCCCATTATGCGCGTAGGCAAAAGAAGAAGGATTTTGTTAAGAACGCAAAAAAGTGGCCGCACAGAAAATCAGATGGTATTCGGGAGATGTCTTCCAAAGACGTGAGGCGCGGGAAAAATAGCTTTGGGAGCTTCTGGTATGTCTTACCAGTGACTCGGTCCAGAGCTGCTTTTTCTATTTTCAACAGCTTGCGCATAGAGGTGGGGCCGGATATGAGGGCGCACTCGATGCAGCGGGAGGGTTTATAAATGGCGTTGACTGCCGCAGCGCCGACGATGTTTCGACTGCTGCCCACGAAAAAGGCATGCTCCATTACTTTAGCGGGTTGAGAAGGCGGACCGCCCAAGACAACAGGCTTGCAACGAAACAAACCCAGTCGCCTGCGACAACGGCGGTACCCGATGTCACGGGGCGTGCACAGCAAGCCCTCGACGAGCCGCGGTTCAATGACGTCGTTGTGGACAAGAAGCTCATCGACGAACGTGGGACGATTGTCACAGTTCACTCCGACGGCAAGATCAGGGGCCTAACCTGGAACCGAGCGGATAGAATCAGAGGTTCTTGGTGGT
This sequence comes from Alphaproteobacteria bacterium, assembly GCA_046759605.1. Taxonomy (GTDB): domain Bacteria; phylum Pseudomonadota; class Alphaproteobacteria; order UBA6615; family UBA6615; genus JBHICL01. The sequence continues at coordinate 1,362 of JBHICL010000172.1, forward strand.
TCGAGGGCGGCTATTTCTGTCGCGAGGTCAGGGTGGGAAGTAGACCAAAGTCAACGGACTGCCAAGTTGTGACCTTCGATGGTGACAGCAAAGTGACCGTCATCAGAGAACGTGGTAAGGGCGAAAAGGTCGAGTACGAGATCAAGTAGGAGTTGCCGCAAACTGTTTCTACGCCGGGGGGGGCTGACGCGCCTGGAGCAGTATGGCTTAACCCGAGGTTAGGCAACTTTCTCGGATAACGGGCTCGGGTCACGAGCTGTTGAAGCCCCGCCAAGTTAGGCCTGGTCTGGGCCTCCAGTTATTGGAGCGGTATGCGCTGTACCGCCGGTCCTGTTAAGGCTTTTCGGATGCCCACCGCTGAAGGACGGTGCCCCTTGGCCGCCTGGCGGCCTCGGACTCACGTGCGTGGGGGTATCGGCGCGTATGGCGCGCCAATTGCCACGTGAGATCCATTAACTCCACTTTCACGACACAGTTGGTAAGACCGGCGCCTGGCGAAAGGAGCAAGAAATGCGACCGGTCATAATCATACTGACGATTTTGCTGGTGTCTGGTTGCGCCGCACGACAACCGTCGCCAGAGGAGATAGCTCGTGCTGATTATGGACCGTATCCAACGGACTACAAGCAAGCGGTCAGGGATTACGCCTCCAACTTTCTCAAGGACCCGTATTCGGCACAGTACCGTTTCGTTCATGAGCCGGAGAAGGGTTGGGCGTGGACAGCTCGTGGTTTTGAATTCGGTTGGCGCGTGTGTAGCTGGGTGAACGCAAGGAATGAGTTTGGCGAATTTACTGGTGAGAAACCATGGCAGTTTCTCATTAGGGACGACAGCGTCATCGAACGCATAGTTAACACGGAAAAAGGCTATCGGCTCTGTGTATGAAGATAGCGTGACTCGCGCCTGGGGTGCTGCACACTCCGGGGTACTTGCGAGGGCCCGTGCGGTGAACGCGCGTCCGGGGGACGCGTTTCTTGCGCTGCCTGGGCGGCGGGTCTAGTTTCCGCCCGCCATCGGCAACGTTAGAGGGGGGGCGTGGTTCCATGTCGTTCATCGCCGACCGGGTAAACCGGATCAAGCCGTCGCCGACCATCTCGGTCAGCACCAAGGCCCAGGAGCTCAAGGCCGCCGGCAAGGACGTGATCGGCCTCGGCGCGGGCGAGCCGGACTTCGACACGCCGGAGCACATCAAGGACGCCGCGCTCGAGGCCATGCGGGCCGGCCATACGAAGTATGCGCCTCCCGCCGGCATCCCCGCGCTCAGGGAGGCGATCGTCGCCAAGTTCAGGCGCGACAACGGCCTGGAGTACGAGACCTCCCAGGTGACGGTGGGCTGTGGCGGCAAGCAGTGCATCTTCAACGCCTTGATGGCGACCCTGAACCCGGGCGACCAGGTCGTCGTGCCCGCTCCCTACTGGGTCTCCTACACGGATCTCACCGTTCTCGCGGAGGGCGAGCCGGTGGTCGTCGAGGCCACGAAGGAGGCCGGCTTCAAGCTGACGCCGGAACAGCTCGAAGCCGCGATTACCCAGCGGACGAAATGGCTGATACTGAACTCGCCCTCCAACCCCTCGGGCGCGGCCTACACGCGGGACGAGCTGGCGGCGCTCGCCGAGGTGCTGGTTCGACATCCACACCTTTGGGTGATGACCGACGACATTTACGAGAAGGTCGTCTACGACGGGTTCCGGTTCCATACGATCGCCGAGATCGAGCCCAGGCTCTATGACCGCACACTCACCCTCAACGGGGTCTCGAAGGCCTTTTGCATGACTGGCTGGCGGGTCGGCTTCGCCTGCGGGCCAAAGGAGCTGATCGCGGCGATGAACAAGCTGCAGTCCCAGTCCTGCACCAGCACCTCCACGATCAGCCAGCATGCCTCGGTGGCCGCCCTCAACGGCCCGCAGGACTTCATCGACGCCCACAACGCCGCGTTCAAGAGCCGCCGGGACCTGGTGGTGTCGATGCTGAACCAGGCAGATGGATTGAGCTGTGAGACGCCGGAGGGCGCGTTCTACGTCTATCCGTCCTGTGCCGGCGCCATCGGAAGGACCACGCCGGACGGCAGGTCGATCCAAACGGACGAGGACTTCGTCACCTATCTCCTCGAGGCGGAAGGCGTGGCGGCTGTGCATGGAGCGGCGTTCGGGCTCTCGCCCTATTTCCGCGTGTCCTATGCCACCTCCGATGCGTTGCTGGAGGAGGCCTGCGCCCGCATACAGCGCGCTTGCGCGGCGCTCACCTAGAGCCGGGGAGCGGCCGTTGGAGGGAAGCGCCGACGAGGGGCGTCCCTTTCTCCTGGACAGCGTCCCGTCCGAGATTTAACGATAGCCGTGGAACGGTTCTCCGGTCCGCGGGCGGCGGACCGGTAACCCGAGCCGTTGCTTGCGAGTTATGGAGGGTAGCATGGGGGATGGCGTCACGGCCGGGCCCCGCTGCGCCGCACTGGTAGGGTCGTACCTCAGTGGCAAGACGACGTTGCTGGAGGCCCTGCTGTTCGCGGCGGGCGCGGTGACGCGCAAGGGCACGGCGAAGGAAGGTAACACCGTGGGTGACGGCAGCCCCGCCGCCCGCAGCCGTCAGATGAGCGTGGAGCTGAACGTCGCAACCTGCGGCTACCTGGGCGACGAGTGGTGTCTCGTCGATTGCCCGGGCTCCATCGAGTTCGGGCAGGACGGCCTCAACGCGCTCATGGTTGCCGATGTTGCCGTGGTGGTGTGCGAGCCGGACACCGCAAAGGCGGCGGGGCTGGCGCCGTTGTTCAGGTTCCTCGACGATCACGGCGTCCCGCACATGGTGTTCATCAACAAGATGGACCATGCGTCCTCGAGCGTGCTGGAAGTTCTTGAAGCGCTGCAGGCGGTCTCGGAGCGGCCACTCGTTCTCCGCCAGGTCCCGATCATGAACGGCGAGGTAATCAGCGGCTACGTCGACCTGGTCAGCGAACGCGCATACGAATATCGGCCCGGCGAGCCCTCGGCCTTGATCGAGATTCCGGACACGATCAAGGACGAGGAGGCGCAGGCGCGCCAGGAACTCCTCGAATCCCTCGCCGACTTCGACGACAGGTTGCTCGAGCAGCTGCTCGAGGACGTCGTGCCGGAGAAAGGGGAGGTCTACCAGCACCTCAGCCAGAACATCGCGGAAGACAGGGTCGTCCCGGTGCTGCTGGGCAGCGCGGAGACCCACAGCGGCGTACTTCGGCTGTGGAAATCGCTTCGGCACGACACGCCACCCGCGGGGAAAACCGCCGAGCGCCGCGGCTTCACGACCGATGGCGAGCCCGTGGTCCAGGCCTTCAAGACAGTCCACGCGGCGCACGCGGGCAAGCTCAACATCGCGCGCGTATGGTCGGGGGAGATCCACGAAGGCGCCGGTCTGGGCGGCAGCCGGATCGGCGGTCTGTTCACCCTGTTCGGCCAGCAGCACAACAAGGTGAGCTCGGCCGGCGCGGGCCAGGTGGTGGCGCTGGGCCGCATGGAGGGGATCCAGACCGGAGACGTTCTGACGCCCGAGGGGCGTGGGGAGGGGGGTGACGCTTGGGCGCCACCGATTTCACCGGTCTACGCCATGGCCGTCACGGCGAGCCGGCGCGAAGACGAGGTGAAGCTGTCCGGCGCGCTCCAGCGGTTGGTGGAGGAGGACCCGTCTTACCGGATCGAGCAAAATCAGGACACCCGAGAGCTGGTGCTCTGTGGGCAGGGCGAGATTCACCTCGGCGTCGCCCTGGAGCATTTGCGCGAGCGCTACAAGATCGAAGCCACGGGCGCGCGACCCCAGGTGCCCTACAAGGAGACCATCCGGAAATCGATCGAGCAGCACGCCCGCCACAAGAAGCAGACCGGCGGCCACGGCCAATTCGGCGACGTCAAGGTGGAGATCAAGCCGTTGCCGCGCGGTCAGGGCTTCGAGTTCACCAACCGGGTCGTCGGTGGCGTGGTGCCGCGGCAATTCATACCCTCCGTCGAGCACGGCGTGCGCGAGTACCTGCAGCGCGGCCCACTGGGCTTCCCGGTCGTGGACATAACCGTGTGCCTGTTCGACGGCCAGCACCACTCGGTCGACAGCTCCGACCAGGCGTTCCGGGCGGCCGCCCAGCTCGCGATGCGTGAAGGCATGCCGAAGTGCGGTCCCGTGCTGCTCGAGCCCATCTGCAAGGTGGAGATCGACGTCCCCAACGAGTACACCGCCAAGGTGAACACGCTCATCACCGGCCGCAGGGGGCAGATCCTCGGCTTCGAGGCCAAGGAGGGCTGGTCAGGCTGGGACACGGTCCAGGCGTACATGCCGCACGCGGAGATGCACGACCTGATCGTCGAGCTGAGGTCGTTGTCCCAGGGCGCCGGCACCTACAGGTTCGACTACGACCACTTGGCGGAGCTCACCGGGCGGGAGGCGGAGCAGATCATCGCGGCGCGGCAGGAAGCGGACGCGGCGTGAGCGCGGGCGCCCTGGTGCCCGCGCCGTTCCCGGCTAGGTGCGGGAAAGCGCCTCGATTATGTGGCAGCTCGGCACCTCCCCCTCGTCGCACCGCGCCGCCATGCCGCGGAGCACGCTTTCCATTCTTTTGAGATCCGCGATCTTGTCGCGCAGCGCGCGAAGGTGCTGCTGGGCAATGTCGTACACCTCGGCGCACGTGTAGTCTCCGCGATCCACGAGGTCGAGCAGGCCCCGTATCTGCTCGATGGTGAAGCCGAGCTCGCGGCAACGCCGAATGAAAACGAGCCGCCTCCAGGCGTCCGCGCCATAGGCCCTGTGTCCTCCCTGCGTACGTGCCGGTGACGGCATCAGCCCGATGCGCTCGTAGTATCGGATCGTCTCGATGTGGCAGCCGCTCCGTCGCGAGAGCGCTCCGATGGTGAATGGCGTCATTCGATCCGCCCCTGAAGATTTGCCTTGAAGCTGTAGTCGCTACAGGTTCGATAATGATCATACCCGAACTCGAACGCCGTATGTGAGAAATGAAAGTGTTGCAAACGATTGGCTACGGGCACGCGGACGCGCGGGTCCGCCGAATAGCCGTGATTGCCGTGGTCTCCGTTGCAGTTGTCGGAGCGCTTCTATTCTTTGTCTCGTCAAAGGATGACGAGCCGTCACAACCCAGCACGCCAGAAGTAGCCACACCTGCGCGCGGGATCGTGGTTGGAGCGTTGTTCCCCGAGTTTCGGCTCACTGACGTCGATGGCAGGACATTGACGAACGAGACGCTCGCGGCGAAGCCCGTCATTATCTGGTTTACCGCGGCGTGGTGCGTGCCGTGCCAGATCGGCGCCAGGAACGTGGCGCAACTCGATGATGAACTCGGGGGCGGCGAGTTTGACGTTCTCGTGGTCTTTGTTGACCCGAACGAGAACGACCAAGACCTCGTCCGCTGGCGGGAGAAGTTCGCCAGACAGGACTGGATGGTTTCTTTCGACAACTTCAACAGTCCAAGCGACAGCGTCGCGAGTAAGGTCAA
>JBHICL010000173.1:0-6817 GCA_046759605.1 Alphaproteobacteria bacterium
CCGCGCCGCTCAGGTCCAGCATCTGCCCCTCGGCCATGCCGCGGGGGCCCGCGGCCCGCGCGAGCGCGCCCACGAGCTCGACGCGCACCGCGCCATCGGGGTGGGTGGCCGGGTCCGCGAGCACCTCGAAGGCCAGGGCCTGACAGGCATCGCCGACGAGGATGGCCGTCGCCTCATCGTACCGCCGGTGCACCGTGGGCTGGCCGCGGCGCATGTCGTCGTCGTCCATGGCCGGCAGGTCGTCGTGCACCAGCGAGTAGCCGTGCACGAGCTCCACCGCCACGCCGACGCGAACCGCGCCCGACCTCGACGCGCCGCAGATCCCGGCCCCCTCCAGGACGAAGAACGGACGCAGGCGTTTGCCGCCGCCGAGGACCGCGTACCGCATCGCGGCGAGAAGACCGGACTGGCTGTCGGCGGTATCGGCCAAGAGCTCGGCCAGCACCCCATCGACCTCGCGCCGGGCCTGGGCCAAGGCTTCCCGGAAGTCGCGCAACGGTCGGATCAGGCCGTGTCGGCGGGCGACGCCGAAACCGTCCCGTCGACGGAAAGGGAGATTTTCTCGACCCGCGCCTCAGCCTCCTTGAGCTTCTTTTCGCAATGACGCTTGAGGGCGACGCCGCGCTCGTAGGCGTCGATCGCCTCCTCGAGCGTGCCCTGGCTGCTCTCGAGCCGGCTGACGATCTGCTCCAGCTCCTTGAGCGCGTCCTCGAAGCTCATGGCGCCGATGTCCGCGGGTGCTTCCTGTTTGCTCATTCGCTTGACCCCGTGAGCGGGCTGGAGTTTAACCGGGCTCGCCCTCCGCCCTCAACCGCCCATCAGCTCGCTCACGTGAACGGCGACGCTGGCGGCCAGCGCCTCGAGGTCGTAGCCCCCTTCGAGCGCGGAGACGATGCGTCCATCGCACAGCTCGGCCGCCGCATCGGTGAGCACGCGGGTGACCCAGGCATAGTCCTCGGTGGCGAGGTTGATCTGGGCCAGTGGATCGCGCGTGTGCCCGTCGAAGCCGGCGGAAACGATGATGAGCTCGGGCCGGAAACGACGGAGCGCCGGCAGGACCGCACCGGTGACGGCCTCCCGGAACTCGGCCGAACCCTCGCCCGGGCGCAGGATCGCGTTGACGATGTTGTCCGCGACGCCGCGCTCGTTCGGCGCCCCGGTCCCCGGGTAAAGCGGCCACTGATGGGTGGAAGCGTAAAACAGATCGGGGACGTTCTCGAACATGGCCTGGGTGCCGTTGCCGTGGTGCACGTCGAAGTCGACCACGGCGACCCGCTCGAGGCCATGCACCGCGCGCGCGTGCTCCGCGGCGACGGCGACGCTGTTGAAGACGCAAAAGCCCATCGCGTGCCGCGGCTCGGCGTGATGGCCGGGCGGACGCACCGCGCAGAAGGCGCCATCGGCGCCGCCGCCGAGCACCTCGTCCACGGCGGCGAGAACGGCGCCCGTGGCGCGCAGCGCGGCGTCGCCCGAGGCGGGCGACAGCACGGTGTCGGCATCGAGCCGGCTGTGCCCGCTCTTGGGAACGACCCTGAAAACCTGGTCGATATAGGCCCGCGGATGCACCCGCTCGATCTGGGACAGCTCAGCGAGCGGCGCCGCGCGGCGCTCCAACGGCGCGAACCTCTCCTCGGCGAGCGCGGCGGCGATCGCCCTGAGGCGTTGAGGTGCCTCGGGATGGTTCGGGCCCGGGTCGTGGGCGATACACGCCGGATGGGTGTAGACGATCGTGGTCATCGGCCGTCGATGCATAGCGAAGTCACCGTATCCTAGCGGACTCCCGGCGAAAAAGGTAAACGCCTCGGAACGTGCGACCACAGGTTGCGTCACATGTCCGTGTATACGCTTTCGCTCGCATACGGGTAGAATGGTCTTCGCCGGACCGGAGAGCCACGATCGGCGCCGACGGAAATTGGGTATGCGGAAACGTGTAACACTTCGATGGCCCGGAATCAGGGGTCCTGAGCGGGTGGGCGAAGACCTGGTCGGCTCGACCGCGCGCCGTCTTGCATGGGCGGCGACCGTTGTCGCCGGGTTGACGCTGTTCGTAGGCGAGGCGTCGGCGCAGCAGGGTCCTCAGGCGGCCCTCGTCGAGGTGGACGCGGTGATCACCGAGCCCCTTGGGCAGACGACCGAGGTCATCGGCACGCTGGTCGCGACCCAGGCCGGCGTGGTCGCCGCGCGGGTCAGCGGGCCGGTGGACGAGATGCGCGTCGACGTGGGCGACAGGGTGAAACGCGGCGATGTGCTGGCTGTCCTATCGAACGAGCGCATCAGGGCCGAGCGCGACCGCGCCGCCGCCGTGGTCAATCAGCGCCTGGGGATGCTCGAGACGGCACAGGCGGAGCTCGAGAAGTCGACGCTGGAGCAGAGGCGGCTCGAGAGCCTCCGGGAATCGGCCGCCTTCAACCAGGCTCGCCTCGAGGACGTAACCCAGGACGTGGCCATGCACGAGGGCGAGGTGTCGGAACGCCTGGCCCAGCTGGACGAGGCCCGGGCCCAGCTCTCCCGGGCGGCGCTCGACCTTGCGGACTCCGAGATTCGAGCGCCTTTCGACGGCGTCGTCACCGCCAAGCACATCGAGGTCGGCGCCTACCTTGCCATCGGCAACCCGGTGGTGACACTGCTGAACGACGACGAACTGGAAGTCGAGGCCGCCGTTCCGTCCGATCGACTCGAGGGTCTGGAGCCCGGTTCCATCGTCGCGTTCGAGCTCGACGACGGGTCCCGCCATACGGCCGTCGTGCGCGCCGTGGTGCCGGAGGAGAACCCGCTCACCCGGACCCGTCCCGTGCGCTTCACGCCGCTGTTCGCGGGTGCGAGGCGCGTGCTGGCCGCCAACCAGAGCGCCACCGTGGAGATTCCCATCGGGCGCCCGGAACCCGTCCTCACGGTCGCCAAGGACGCCGTCATACAGCGTGGCGGCCGCACGATCGTCTATGCGATAGAGGACGGCATCGCGCAGATTCGTCCGGTGCGGCTCGGCGAGGCGGTGGGCGGCCGCTTCGTGGTGCTGGGTGGCCTGGTCGAGGGCGAGTCCGTGGTCGTGCGCGGGAACGAGTCGCTGACGCCCGGTCAGCCGATCCGTGTGAGTGCCGAAGACCCGCCATCGGCCGCGAACGGATTGCCGCCCCCCGGTCGGCGGGGCGGAGGCTGAGCTTGAACATCATCGGGCTCTCCATCCAACGACCCATCGCCGTCGTTGCCGGGGTGCTGATGGTGATCATGTTCGGCTGGGTGGCGCTTCAGCGCATTCCCATCCAGATGGCGCCGGACGTGCGCCAGCCCGTGATCATCGTCAAGACGAGCTGGCCCGGGGCCGCGCCGGCCGAGGTCGAGCGGGAGATCATCAATCGTCAGGAAGAGGTGCTCAAGGGGCTCGAGGGCGTGCGCGAGATGTCCAGCAGCGCCAGCAACAGCCAGGGCACCGTGGAGCTGGAGTTCGCGCCGGGCCAGAACATGGACCGGGCGCTGCTTCTCGTCGCCAACCGCCTCGACCGGGTCGAGAGATACCCCGAGGAAGCGGACGAACCGGTTCTCGAGACCTCGGGCACCGACGACAACGCCGTCGCCTGGTTCGTGGTCGACCGGGTCGAAGGCAACGACCGGCCGCTGGAGACCTATGGGGACTTCCTCCAGGACGTGGTCGCCGACCGCATCGCGCGCGTGGACGGCGTCGCCACCGTGAACGTCTTCGGCGACACCGAGCGCGAGATGCGCGTGGTCATCGACCCGGTCAAGCTGGCCCGTTTCTCGCTCACCGTGAGCGACGTCGTGAGCACGCTCAGGGCCGCGAACGCGTCCATCACCGGCGGCGACGTTGACGAGGGCAAGCGGCGTTATGTGGTTCGCACCGAGGGCGACTTCAGCACGCCCGAGGAGGTGCGCGACATCGTCCTGCGCAGCGAGGCAGACGGGACCGGCGTCGGCCGCGTGACGGTGGGCGACATCGCCCAGGTGTCCCTCACCTACAAGCGGGTGCGCGCCGTCATTCACCAGTTCGGCGAGCCGTCCCTGGTCTTCAACATCACCCGCGAGCAGGGCGCCAACGTCATCGAGACCATCGCCGGCGTGAAGGAGGCCGTGCGCGACTTGGAACGTCCCCTTGCCGAGGCCGGGCTCGCGATCGTGCCGGTCTGGGACGAGACCATCTACATCAACTCGGCCATTCGCCTGGTGCGGCAGAACATCTTCGTGGGCGGCCTGCTGGCCGCGCTGGTCCTGCTCCTGTTCCTGCGCTCGTGGCGCCCGACGCTCATCGTCACCATCGCCATCCCCGTCTCGGTGGTGGGCGCCTTCGTGGCCATGGCCGCCTTCGGCCGCTCGCTCAACGTGATCAGCCTGGCCGGTATCGCATTCGCCGTCGGCATGGTGGTGGACGCGGCGATCGTGGTCCTCGAGAACATCTTCCGTCTCAGGCAGGAGGGCGCGCCGCGGTCCGAGGCCGCTTACAAAGGCGCGCAGCAGGTGTGGCCGGCGGTGCTGGTCTCGGCGCTCACGACGGTCATGGTCTTCATCCCCATCCTCCTCATGAAACTCGAGGTGGGACAGCTCTTCCGCGACATTGCGGTGGCCATATCGGTCTCGGTCCTGCTGTCGCTGATGGTCTCGATTACCCTGATCCCGGCGCTGGCGAACCGGCTGCTCGTGACCCGCCACGGCGCTCCGGGCTCCACGTTGGCGCTTCCAGGCATCGACCACTTCGGGCGCTTCTTCGTCCGCTTCTGGCAGGGCTTCAGCCGTCTCGTCGTGCGCAGCAAGCTCTCGGCTCTGGTCGTGGTCGGCGCGCTGGTGGCTGCCGCGATCGTCTTCGTCTCCGCGCTCCTGCCCAAGCTCGACTATCTGCCCACCGGCAACCGGAACTTCGTCTTCGGCTTCGTGACGCCGCCTACGGGATACAACCTAGAGACCACGGCCAGCATCACGAGGCGAATCGAGGAAGGGACCCGGCGCTATTGGGCGCCGGAGACGGGACCCGAATCGGCGCCCGGCGAGCCCCCGAAGTTCGAGCGCTTCTTCTCGGTGGCGCTCGAGGGAAGGGCCTTCGTGGGCGGGATGGCGGTCGAGGACAAGCGCGCGAAGGAGCTCATCCCCATCATGCAGCGGCCGGCGTTCGCCGAGCCCGGCACGTTCGCGTTCATGTTCCAGCCGTCGCTGTTCGGCCGCAGCGTGGGCGGCGGGCGGTCGATCGACGTGGACATATCGGGCCCCGACCTCGAGACCCTGTTCAACGTCGGCCAACAAACGTTCTTCCGTCTCATACAGACCCTGCCGCCGCAGGAGGGCCACCGTACGCGCCCGCTCCCGGCGCTCACCATGGGAGCGCCGGAGGTGCGCGTGCTTCCCGACCGGGTTCGGCTCGCCGACAACGGGGTCTCGGCCCGCGAGCTCGGCCTTTCGGTCGACGCCTTCAACGACGGTCTGCGCGTCGACGAGATCACGGTCGACGGCAAGCGCATCGACCTCACGCTCACCGGCCCCACCGACGACATCGCGGAGACCCAGGGGATCGGAAGCCTGCCGGTGGTCACGCGCGACGGGCGGATCGTGCCGGTGGAGAGCCTCGCCGACGTGGTCGTCACCTCGGGACCCACGCAGATCCGGCGTATCGAGCGGACACGCACGGTGACGATGCGTGTGACGCCCTCGGACCTGATGCCGCTCCAGGTGGCGATCGACAGGATAGGGCAGGAGGTGATCGAACCCCTGACGGCGGAGAATCTGCCCGCCGGCGTGCGCTTCAACATCTCCGGCACGGCCGACAAGCTGACCGAGACCTGGAACGAGCTGGTTCTCGATCTCCTGATCGCGTTCGTGATCGTGTATCTGGTGATGGCGGTCCTGTTCGAGAGCTTCGTCTATCCGCTGATCATCATGCTGTCGGTGCCCATCGCGGCGGCGGGCGGCCTGGGCGGGCTGGCCCTCCTCAACCTCTATGTCAACCAGCCGCTCGACATGTTGACCATGCTGGGCTTCGTGATCCTCATCGGGATCGTCGTCAACAACGCCATCCTCCTGGTGCACCAGACCCTCTACAACATTCGCGAGGAGGGCATGGACCCGGACACCGCCATTACCACGGCGACGCGGAACCGGGTGCGGCCGATCTTCATGTCGACGCTGACCAGCGTCTTCGGCATGTTGCCACTGGTGCTGTTCCCGGGCGCCGGCTCGGAGCTCTATCGCGGCCTCGGCTCGGTGGTGCTGGGCGGCCTGGCGCTCTCGGCGCTGCTCACCCTCGCCATCGTGCCGCCGATGATGTCGATCTCGGTGGGCGTCCTCGAGAGACGCAACCTCGCCCGTGCCGCGACCCGGGCGTTCGAGAAAGCGGCCGAATAAGCGGCTGCGCCCGCCAGGCTGGCCCCGCGTGGCTAAACGCCACGCCTGAACATGAACATTCCGAATAGCAGGAAGCCCAGGATCAGAAGCCCCGGCCAGCCGTCCAGGAGATCAACGTGCCTCAAAATCCACGCCGCGAACCCGGCGGCCAACAGCAACGCCTCGCTAACAAAACTCGTCATAACCGCCACCAAAACGAACAAGCTATACCGATCTTACCCCGGGCCGCGTTCCCGCGGTCCATGATCTATGACATACCTCCGACGGCCGAGGCCGGCGCATGGGCGCTAGTGCGCCGGCCTGCCGCGCGCGGACCCGCGCCCACGATCAATTAGATTATCTAATCCGAATAGTGAGAAAGTATCGTTTGTCGGCGAAACCGGCATGGCGCAACATAGCACTCAGACGTGATTTTGGTGTGGCAGCCAGCGAGGAGCAAGCCATGAGCTACTTTGAAATGAAAAGCTGGTTCGATCTG
>JBHICL010000174.1:0-6800 GCA_046759605.1 Alphaproteobacteria bacterium
CGGCCGACCTCTCGCGGTGCTCATTCACGGTCTCACGGGGTGCGAAGCCAGCATATACGTCGTCCGCGCGGCGCTGGTCCTGCTGCGGGCCGGTTATCCCGTGCTGCGGCTCAACTTGCGGGGCGCGGGTCCGTCCCGGCACACCTCCTCGGGGTTTTATCACGCCGGCCTGACCGGCGACCTGCGCGCCTTCTTTGCAGAACTATCCGCCCCGCTCAGGGAGAACGGCGTCGTCGCGCTGGGCTATTCCCTCGGCGGCAACCTCCTGCTTAAGTATCTCGGAGAGGAGGGCCCGGCGGCGCCTTTGATCGCCGGAATCGCCGTGTCGGCGCCGGCCGACCTCGCGGCGACGGCGGCGAGGTTTCATCAGCTTCGCAACGCGCTCTATCACCGCTGGCTGCTGGCGCGTCTCAAGGCGGAGGCGCTGGCCACGGGCGGCGCCATCAGCGAGAGCGAACGGGCGGTGATTTGCGATGTGCGGAGCTGTGTCGAGTTCGATGACCGGTTCGTGGCGCCGCGCCACGGCTTCGCTGGAGTCGATGACTACTACCGTCGCTCTTCCGCCCTGCGTTATCTCGCCGCGGTTCGAGTCCCGACGCTGGTTATCCATGCGCTGAACGACCCCTGGATCCCGGCGGCGTGGCTCGACGGCGTCGATTGGCGCGGCAACGGGAACCTCGTTCCCTTGATCGCGTCGGGGGGCGGGCATGTGGGGTTCCATGGCCGGGGCGACCGGACGGCCTGGCACGACCGGTGCACACTCAGCTTCCTCGACGACGTCCTGGGATCTCGGCGCGCGGCATGATCCCGCGCGCGGTTTTGCCGGACTCGGGTCTGCAACTACAATCAGCGGCCATGTGCGAGCTGCTGGGCATGAACTGCAACGTCCCGACGGATATCCGCTTCAGCTTCTCGGGGCTCATTCAGCGCGGCGGACGCACAGGACCCCACCAGGACGGCTGGGGGATCGCCTTCTACGAGGGCAGGGGGTGCCGGACGTTTCACGATCCCGGTCCAGGCAGCCACTCGCGGATCGCGGATCTCGTCCGCACCCATTCCATCAAGAGCCTCAATGCCATCTGCCACATCCGCAAGGCCACCAACGGCCGCGTGTGCCTGGAGAACACACATCCGTTCACGCGCGAGCTGTGGGGCTGGAGCTGGGCGTTCGCGCACAACGGCAAGCTCAAGGACGTGAAGAGCTGGCCGCTTACGTTCTACAGGCCCATCGGCACCACCGACAGCGAGCATGCTTTTTGCTGGTTGCTGGATCAGGTCCGCATGCGTCATCCGGTTCCGCCGCGGCGGCCCACGTCCCTGTGGAGAACGATCCGCGGGCTTGCCGATACCCTCAATCGCCACGGCGTGTTCAACATGCTGCTGTGCGACTCGCGCTACCTTTATTGCTTCTGCAGCACCCACCTCTGCTGGCTCACCCGCCGCGCGCCCTTCGGCGAGGCGACGCTCATCGACGTGGAGCTGACGGTGGATTTCAGCCACGAGACGACACCCGAGGACATCGTCACCGTCATCACCACCCGGCCGCTGACCCACGGCGAGCCGTGGCAGACGATCGACCGGGGGGGCTTCATCGTATTCCGAGACGGCCTCCCCGTCGCCGCGTGAGGCTCGTCGACAGCGCTATCCGGCGAGCTTCCTGGCCGCGGCCACGGCGTGGTAGGTGAGGATGCCGTCGGCGCCGGCGCGCTTGAAGGCCAGCAGGGCCTCCATCATGGCCTTGTCCAGGTCGATGGCGCCGGCTCGGGCGGCGAAGTGGACCATCGCGTACTCGCCGCTCACGTTGTAGACGAAGGTGGGCATGCCGAACCGGTCCTTCACGCGGCGCAGGACGTCGAGGTAGGGAAGGCCCGGCTTGACCATCACCATGTCGGCGCCTTCCGCGATGTCCAGGGCCACCTCGCGCAGGGCCTCGTCGCTGTTGCCGGGGTCCATCTGGTAGGTCTCCTTCCCGGCGCCTTTGAGAAAAGTGGCGCTGTCCACCGCTTCCCGGAACGGCCCGTAATAGGCCGAGGCATACTTGGCCGCGTAGGACATGATCAGGACACGGTCATGGCCGGCCTCGTCCAGCGCCTTGCGCACGGCGCCCACACGGCCGTCCATCATGTCCGAGGGCGCGATCACGTCGCAGCCCGCCTCCACCTGGACCAGCGCCTGCTTGCACAACGCCTCGAGGGTCAGGTCGTTGTCCACATAGTCGTCGCGGACGATGCCGTCGTGGCCGTCGCTGTTGAACGGGTCGAGGGCCACGTCGCAGACCACGCCCAGGTCCGGGTGTGCGTCCTTGACCGCGCGGATGGCCCGGCAGACCAGGTTCTCGGGGTTCCACGCCTCCTCGGCGGTGGGTGTCTTCTTCGCGGGGTCGACGGCCGGGAAGACGGCGATGGCCGGAATACCCAGGGACCTGGCCTCCCCCGCGGCGCCGACCAGCCGGTCGACCGAGTAGCGGACCACGTCCGGCATGCTGGGCACCGGCTCCGTACGGTCCTCGCCCTCGCACACGAACACCGGCCAGATCAGGTCGTCGACGCTCAGCGTGTTCTCCCGGACCAGGCGGCGCGACCACGCGTAACGGCGGTTGCGCCGCATGCGGACCTGGGGGAAGGCGCCGACGGCCGGGGAAGATCTGTCTGTCATGTCCGCAACCATAGCCCGGGGCACGGGCAAGGCCAATCGCCCCGCCGGCCGGCCCATGTGCGAGTATTTTCCCGTCCAGTGGCCGGGCGCTACACTTGCCCTGTCGCGTTTCCAGCCCGGAGGCCCAGCCGAATGGACTTCGACCTCACGCCGGATCAGCGCGCCTTTCAGGAAATGGCGCGGAGTTTCGCGGCCCAGGAGATCGCCCCCCATGCCGCGCGGTGGGACGAGGAGAACATTTTTCCCGTGGACACGTTGCGCAAGGCGGCCGCCCAGGGAATGGCCGGCATCTACTGCAGCGAGGACCAGGGGGGCACGGGGCTCGCGCGCCTCGATGCCGCGATCATCTTCGAGGAGCTCGCCGCCGCCTGTCCCTCCACGGCGGCGTACATCTCCATCCACAACATGGTCGCGTGGATGATCGACCGCTATGGGACGGCGGAGCAGCGGAAGACCTGGCTGCCGGGGCTCATGACCATGGAGATTCTGGGCAGCTACTGCCTGACCGAGCCGGGCTCCGGATCCGACGCCGCCTCGCTCAGGACGAGGGCCGACGCGGATGGCGAGGACTACGTCCTGAACGGGGAGAAGGCTTTCATCTCGGGTGCGTCGGAGGCCGGTCTCTACGCGGTCATGGTACGGACGGGCGAGGCCGGTCCCGGGGGCATATCCTGTGTCGTCGTCGAGGGGGACCGGCCCGGGCTGCGCTTCGGCCGCCAGGAGAAGAAGCTGGGGTGGCACAGCCAGCCCACCGCGGCCGTCATCTTCGAGAACTGCCGCGTGCCGGTGGCGAACCGCCTGGGCGCGGAGGGCGAGGGGTTCAGGATCGCCATGGCCGCCCTCGATGGCGGCCGGCTCAACATCGGCGCCTGTTCGGTCGGCGGCGCGCGCGCGTGCCTGGAGCTTTCCCGGACCCACGTGTCCACGCGCAAGCAGTTCGGCAAGACCCTGTCCGAGTTTCAGTCGGTGCAGTTCAAGCTCGCCGACATGGCGACGGAGCTGGACGCGGCGCGGCTGATGCTCCACCGCGCGGCCTGGCAGCTCGACCACGCCGACCCGGACGCCACGCGATCGGCGGCGATGGCGAAGCGCCTTGCCACCGATGTGGGATTCGAGGTCGCCAACCAGGCCTTGCAGCTCCACGGCGGCTACGGCTACATGCGCGAGTATCCCATCGAGCGCTACCTGCGGGACCTCCGCGTGCATCAGATACTCGAGGGCACCAACGAGATCATGCGGGTCA
This sequence comes from Alphaproteobacteria bacterium, assembly GCA_046759605.1. GTDB lineage: Bacteria > Pseudomonadota > Alphaproteobacteria > UBA6615 > UBA6615 > JBHICL01. Next base: position 3,899 of record JBHICL010000174.1, read on the forward strand.
TCATCGCCCGGCGGATGCTGTCAGGGAATGCTTGAGTTTCAAAGGCATGAGCGCCGCTGCTGAGATCTTGTTTCAGGTACGGTCGGGGCTCGGCCTGGTCACCCTCAACCGGCCCGAGGCCCTGAACGCGCTCACGATCGACATGATCGACAGCCTGCGTGAGACCCTCGACGACTGGGCGGGCCGCGCCGAGGTGCGGGCGGTCGTGGTGGGGGGCGCCGGCGAGCGCGCGTTCTGCGCCGGGGGCGATATCCGCGCCCTCTTCGATCAGGGGAAGGCCGGCGGCGAGCTCACGAGCCGTTTCTACCGAGAGGAATACCGGCTCAATCGGACCATATTTCGCTACCCCAAGCCGTACGTGGCGCTCATGGACGGCATCGCCATGGGGGGCGGTGTGGGCGTCTCCGTTCACGGCTCCCACCGGGTCGCGACCGAGCGCACCGTGTTCGCCATGCCGGAGACCGGGATCGGCTTCTTTCCCGACGTCGGCGGGAGCTATTTCCTACCTCGTCTGCCGGGTCGCATCGGGCTGTACCTGGCGCTCACGGGCGCCCGGCTCGACGGCGCGGATTGTCTCTACGCCGGGCTCGCCACGCATTTCGTACCGGCGTCCAGGTTGCACGATCTCCTGGGCGTGCTCGAGGCGGGACCGCGCGGCGAGCTGTCGTCGGTGGACGCGGTTCTCGCTGGCTTCGCCACCGATCCGGATCAGGAGGCCGGACTTGCCCGACAGCGCGAGGCGATAGACCGCTGCTTCCAGGGCGCCGAGCTGGACGAGGTGCTCGCGCGCCTTGCCGCCGAGGCGACGCCCTGGGCCGAGCAGACGGCGGCGACGATCCGCGCCAAGTCACCCACGAGCCAGAAGGTCGCGTTTCGCCAGCTCCTAGCCGGCGCGGCGCTGAACTTCGAAGACGCTATGATTATGGAGTATCGTTTGAGCCAGAGGTTCATGGCCGGTCACGACTTCTACGAGGGCGTGCGCGCGGTTGTGTTCGACAAGGACAGGACCCCGGCATGGGAGCCGGATCGGCTGGAGGCCGTGACGGCGGCGTCGGTTGACGCCTATTTTCAACCTTTGGACCACGATCTGAGCTTCGCTTGAGGAAGCTCCGAGGCAACGTATCACGGGGAGGAAGCGACGATGAGGAGAACATTCCTACAGGCGCTGTTGGTCACCTTGGCCGCGTCTGTCGCTTTCGCCATGTCGGTGCGCGGAGCGGCGACCGCGGAGTTTCAATTCGCCGTTCGCTCGATCGATGAAGTCACGGACGGCGCCGCGCCGACCGTGACCGATCTGACCACGTCCGAGGGGGTGCTCGTGTTCGACTCCACCGTGCCGTTGGTGTGCTCGGTGGTCTACGGCGAGACCCCGGAGTTCGGAATGATCGCCACCGACGCCGACATGGGCGGCACCGCGCACACCGATCACCACGCGGTCCTCGTCGGCCTGAAGCCGGATACCGAGTATTTTTACCGGGTGCAGGGCGCGGGCGCGGACGGCGCCGTCTATGTGGGCGAGGTCATGACCTTTCGGACGCCCAAGCAGGTTACGGCCCGGGGGCGCGAGAACCTGGCTTCCCTCGCCAAGGGGGCCCGGGTGATGGACGTCAGCAGCAACTATGGCGATGCCGGCAACGACGGCAGCTGGGGCGCGAACAGCGCCATCGACGGCCGGCGGACGACCGCCTGGTCGACCAACGGCGATGGCAACGATGGCTTCATAGAGATCGAGCTTGCCCGGGACGCGCGCCTGGGCGAGGTCGAGGTGTGGAGCCGCAGCATGAACGACGGCACGGCCCGCATCCTGAGCTTCACCCTTACGACGGACGAGGGCGAGGTGCTGGGACCCTTCGAGCTGGCCGACACCGAGCAGGCCCACAGCTTCCCGGTCGACGTGACCACCGGAACGCTGCGCCTGGACGTGGTCGAGAGCAGCGGCGGCAACGTGGGGCTCATCGAGTTCGGCGCCTATCCGGCCGAGTGAGGCGCCACGCGGCAAGGAGTTTCGGCTATGACGGATATCGGTTTCATCGGCCTGGGCAACATGGGGGCCCCGATGGCCAGGAACCTGGTGGCCGCGGGGCATTCCGTCCGCGGCTTCGATGTGTCGGCGGCGGCTCTGGACCGTGCCGTGGCGACGGGCGTGGAGCGCGCCCCCGACCTCGAGGCGGCCGCCGCGGGCGTCGAGGTCGTGGTCACCATGCTGCCGGCCGGCGCCCACGTGCGCGAGGTTTACCTGGACAGCGCTCTCCTCGACGCGGTGGAGCCGGCGACCCTGCTCATCGACTGCTCCACCATCGACGTGGAGACCGCCCGCGCGGTCCACAAGGCGGCCGCGGACAGGGGCTTCGACATGGCCGATGCGCCGGTTTCCGGCGGTGTCGCGGGCGCGGAGAAGGCGACGCTCACCTTCATGGTCGGTGGCAGCGATGCCGCGTTCGCCCGCGGCGAGCCCATACTCTCGGTCATGGGCAAGACCATCGTCCATGCCGGCGGTCCCGGAACCGGCCAGGCCGCGAAGATCTGCAACAACATGATGCTCGGCATCCAGATGATCTCGGTCGCCGAGGGCTTCGTGCTGGCGGAGCGCCTGGGGCTGGACGCGGGGAAGCTGTTCGACATCTCCAGCCGCGCCTCGGGTCAGTGCTGGTCCCTGACCAGCTACTGCCCTGTTCCCGGACCGGTGCCCGCGGCCCCGTCCAATCGCGACTACGAGGCGGGGTTCACGGCGGCGATGATGCTCAAGGATCTGATCCTCGCCCGAGATGCCGCGGGGGCCGTCGGCACCGACGCGCCCCTTGGCCGCCATGCGGCGGAGCTTTACGAGCGCTTCGTCGAGGACGGCAACGCGGGCGTCGACTTCTCGGGGATCATCCGCATGATCCGCGGGCGCTGACGCGCC
>JBHICL010000175.1:0-6744 GCA_046759605.1 Alphaproteobacteria bacterium
CCCGCGTGGGTCTCGTCCTCGGCTCCGGCCTGGGCGACCTCGCCGACGCGATCGAGGACGCCACGACCATCGGTTACGGAGACCTGCCCGGCTTCCCGCTGCCGTCGGTGTCGAGCCACGGCGGCCCGCTGGTCATGGGGACGCTCGCGGGCGTGCCTGTCGCCTGCCTGCGTGGCCGCGCCCACTATTTCGAGGACGGCGCGGCCGACGTCATGAAGACGCCGGTGCGGACCCTCAGGCGCGCGGGTTGCGATATCCTGCTGCTCACGAACGCCGCCGGCTCGCTCAGGGAAGAAGCCGGGCCCGGCAGCCTCATGCTCATCATCGACCACATCAATTTCAGCGGCACCCACCCGTTGATCGGCGAGACCGGAGACGAACGCTTCATCGACATGAGCGAGGCTTACGATCCGGAGCTGCGCCGCCGACTGCTGCGCGTGGCGGAGGACCGGGACATCACGCTGCATCGGGGCGTCTACATGTGGTTCTCGGGACCGAGCTTCGAGACCCCGGCGGAGATTCGCGCCGCGCGCGTGCTCGGCGCCGACGCCATCGGCATGTCCACCGTGCCCGAGGTCATCCTGGCGCGCCACGCGGGGCTCAGGGTGGCCGCGATCGCCAATCTCACCAATTTCGCCGCGGGCCTGAGCGATGAGGCGCTGAGCCACGAGCGCATCATGGCGATGGCGGGCGAGGGTGGCCGCAAGCTGGCGCGGCTCATCGATGCCTTTCTCTCGGAGCTGAGCGAGGGCGGATGAACGTCGATCTCGCCTGGCCCCCGATCTTGAGGCACACTGTCGTCATAAGACCTTTTCGTGCTGGGAGTGCCCGATGACCGTTCCCGAACAGCCCCTGGAAGCGGCTGGGGCGAAAGCGGACGCGGCCCGAAACGTCCATCCCCTGCCCGGTCTCGAGCGCACCGCTCCGGCGGAGCTCGAGCGGAACCCCGGGACGGAGCTCGAGCTGGATCGGGTGAGGGGCGTTCGCGCCAACCTGAGCGCCGTGGAACGGCGCACGGCGACGATGACCCGGCGGCGGTCGATCAAGCAGGACGCCCAGGCCGCCTGGCTCCTGAAAGCGATCACCTGCATCGACCTGACGAGCCTCGCCGGCGACGACACGCCGGGACGGGTCGGGCGGCTTTGCGCCAAGGCTCGACGGCCGGTGCGCGCCGACCTGCTCGAAGCTCTGGGCATGGGCGGACGCCCGCTCCACGTAGGCGCGGTCTGTGTCTACCACCGCATGGTGCCCACCGCCGTCGCCGCGCTCGAGGGAAGCGGCATTCCAGTGGCCGCGGTCTCGGCGGGTTTTCCGGCCGGCCTGTCGCCGCTGCCGCAGCGTGTCGAAGAGATAGAGGCGTCGGTCGCCGCGGGGGCGCGTGAGATCGACATCGTCATCACCCGAACCCACGTGCTGACCGGAAACTGGCAGGCGCTTTACGACGAGGTGCGCGCGTTTCGCGAGGCGTGCGGGCCCGCGCACATGAAGGCCATTCTGGGCACCGGCGACATCGCCACCCTCCGCAACGTCGCCCGCGCCTCCATGGTGGCCATGATGGCCGGCGCCGACTTCATCAAGACGTCCACCGGCAAGGAGGGCGTGAACGCCACACTGCCGGTGGGCCTGGTCATGGTCCGGGCCATCCGCGCATACCGCGAGCTGACGGGATACAAGGTCGGCTTCAAGCCGGCGGGAGGTATCTCCACCGCCAGGGATGTCCTCGCCTACCTGACCCTCATGAAGGAAGAGCTGGGGCGGGCGTGGCTGGAGCCGGCGCTCTTCCGCATCGGCGCCTCCAGCCTCCTGGCCGACATCGAGCGGCAGCTCGAGCACCACGCCACCGGCCGTTACTCGGCCGGCTTCCGCCATCCCCTGGGATAGGAGAGCATCGGTGAGCGTCGCCGAATATTTCGAGACGATGGACTACGGCCCGGCGCCGGAGAGCCGCGCGCGCGCCGATGCCTGGCTCGACCAGCACAAGCGCCGCTTCGACCTGTTCATCGGCGGCCGCTGGGTGACGCCCAAGTCGGGCGAGCGGTTCGACACCATCGATCCGGCCACGCGCCGGCATCTGGCAACGATTGCCGAGGCCGGGGCCAAGGACGTGGACGCGGCGGTCAGGGCCGCGCGCCGGGCCCAGCCGGGCTGGGCCGCGCTCGGCGGCCACGGGCGGGCGCGGTACCTCTACGCGCTGGCGCGGCTCGTGCAGAAGCACGCGCGGCTGCTCGCCGTCGTCGAGACCCTGGACAACGGCAAGCCCATCCGCGAGACGCGGGACATCGACATACCCCTGGTGGCGCGCCACTTCTACCACCACGCCGGCTGGGCCCAGCTCATGGCGCGCGAGTTCCCGGGCCATGAGCCGCTCGGCGTGGTCGGCCAGATCATCCCCTGGAACTTCCCGCTCCTGATGCTGGCCTGGAAGATCGCCCCGGCCATCGCCGCGGGCAACACCGTCGTGCTCAAGCCGGCGGAGTTCACCAGCCTGACCGCGCTCATGTTCGCGGAGCTCTGCGAACGCGCCGGCCTGCCGCCGGGCGTGGTCAACATCGTGACCGGCGACGGCGCCACGGGCGAGCTCCTGGTCCGGCACGCAGACGTGGACAAGCTCGCCTTCACCGGTTCCACCGAGGTGGGGCGCCTGATCCGCGAGGCCACCGCCGGCAGCGGCAAGAAGCTCACCCTCGAGCTGGGCGGCAAGTCGCCGTTCATCGTCTTCGACGACGCCGATCTCGACAGCGCGGTCGAGGGCGTGGTGGATGCGATCTGGTTCAATCAGGGACAGGTGTGCTGCGCCGGCTCGCGCCTGCTCATACACGAGCCGGTGGCGGAGCAGATGGTCGCCAAGCTGCGCGCGCGAATGGAGGCGCTCAGGATCGGCGATCCCCTGGACAAGGCCATCGACATCGGCGCCATCGTGGCGCCGATCCAGCTCGAACGGATCGAGCGCCTGGTCGCCCAGGGGGTCGAGGAAGGCGCCACCCTGTGGCAACCGAGCTGGGCATGCCCCACGGACGGCTATTTCTATCCGCCGAGCCTGTTCACCGACGTGGCGCCCGCCGCCACGATCGCCCAGGTGGAGATCTTCGGTCCCGTGCTGGTCGCCATGACCTTTCGCACCCCGGCGGAGGCGGTGGCTCTCGCCAACAACACACCCTATGGCCTCGCCGCGAGCATCTGGACCGAGAACGTGAACCTGGCGCTCGACATCGCGCCGAAGCTCAGCGTCGGGGTCGTCTGGGTCAACAGCACCAACCTGTTCGATGCGGCCTGCGGCTTCGGCGGCTATCGCGAGTCGGGCTACGGTCGCGAGGGCGGCCGCGAGGGCATGTGGGCGTACCTGCGCCCGTCGTGGGAGAAGTCGCTGCCGCTGTACGCGGAACGGTCGGGACCGAAGGCACAGGTCACCAAGGCCGTCGAGGGGCCTCCGGCCATCGACCGCACGGCGAAGATGTATATCGGCGGCAAGCAGCGGCGACCCGACTCGGGCTACAGCCGGCAGGTGCTGGCGCCGGACGGAACGCTCCTGGGCGAGGTGGGCGAGGGCAACCGCAAGGACATCCGCGACGCCGTCGAGGGCGCCCGCAAGGCCGAAGGCTGGGGGCGGTTCTCCGCCCATGGCCGGGCGCAGATCCTCTACTACGTGGCCGAGAACCTGGACGCGCGAAGGGCGGAGTTCGCCGAGCGTCTGGTGGCAATGACGGGTGTGAGCAAGCGCGCGGCGGACCGCGAGGTGCGGACGAGCGTCGAGCGCCTGTTCTCCTATGCCGCCTGGGCCGACAAGTTCGACGGCGCGGTGCACGCGGCGCCGATTCGCGACGTGACGCTGGCCATGAACGAGCCGATCGGCGTCGTGGGCATCGTCTGTCCCGACGACGCGCCGCTTCTGGCGATGCTTTCTCTCGTGGCCCCCGCCGTCGCCATGGGGAACCGGGTCGTCGTGGTCCCGTCCCGGCTTCACCCGCTGGCGGCCACCGACTTCTACCAGGTGCTGGATACCTCGGACATGCCGGCGGGCGTGATCAACATCGTGACCGGGGACAGCGATGGGCTCGCCCGGGTGCTCGCCGAGCACGACGACGTGGCGGCTGTCTGGTACGTGGGCTCGAAGGAAGGCAGCCGCGTGGTGGAGGCGTCCTCGGTGGGCAACCTCAAGCAGACCTGGGTCAACGATGGCCGTCGCCGGGACTGGTTCCGTCGGGAACAGGCCGAGGGGCCGGAGTTCCTGCGCCGGGCCACCCAGGTCAAGAACATCTGGGTCCCCTATGGCGAGTAGTTCCTTTGGCGGCAGGTGAGGTGTCGGCGGCTGGAAGCTACCTGCCGCAGGAGATCATCCGGAAGAAGCGGGACGGCTTCGTCCTCGAGGAGGACGAGATCGCCTTCATGGTGCGTGGCATATCCGACGAGGCGATCTCCGAGGGACAGGTCGCGGCGTTCGCCATGGCGGTCTTCTTCCGCGGCATGAACATGGCGGAACGGGTGGCGCTCACGCGCTCCATGACCCGGTCCGGCGACGTGCTCACCTGGTCCGATGCCGGGCTCGACGGGCCGGTGGTGGACAAGCACTCCACCGGTGGCGTCGGCGACAAGGTGAGCCTGATGCTCGTCCCCATCCTCGCCGCCTGCGGCGCCTACGTGCCGATGATCTCCGGGCGCGGCCTCGGCCACACCGGCGGCACCGTCGACAAGCTGGACAGCATACCCGGCTATGGGACCGCGCCCGAGCTCGGGGACTTTCGCCGCGCGGTGCGCGAGGCCGGATGCGCCATCATCGGGCAGACCTCCGAGCTGGCCCCGGCCGATCGCCGGCTCTACGCCATCCGCGATGTGACCGCGACGGTGGAATCGATCCCGCTCATCACCGCCTCGATCCTGTCCAAGAAGCTGGCCGAGGGACTGGATGCCCTGTGCATGGACGTGAAGTTCGGGAGCGGCGCCTTCGTGCCGACCCGCGAGGAGGCGATGGAGCTCGCGCGCAGCATCGTCGCCGTCGGCAACGGCGCCGGTATGAGGACCTCGGCGCTGCTCACCGACATGAACCAGATCCTTGGCCGTATGGCGGGGAACGCCGTCGAGGTGCGCGAAGCCGTGCGGTACCTCACCTCCGAGGTGCGTGAGCCTCGCCTCGACGCCGTGACGTTGGGCCTTGCCGGCGAGCTGCTGGCGCTCTCGGGCCTCGCCTCGGATGCGGATGAGGGCCGCGCTCGGGCCGAGGCAACACTGGCCTCGGGGGCCGCGGCCGATCGCTTCGGTCGCATGGTGAAGGCCCTGGGCGGCCCGTCCGACTTCGTCGAGCGTTTCGACAAGCACCTGCCCCGGGCGCCCGTGACGGCGCCAGTCGACCCGGACGAGCCCGGCCGCGTGCAGGCGGTGGACACCCGTCGGCTGGGTCTCGCCGTCGTCGGACTCGGTGGCGGCAGGGCGCGCGCGGACCAGGCGATCGATCACGCCGTTGGTCTCACGGACGTGGCCGGAATCGGCGAGGAGGTGAGCGCGGACCGGCCTCTCGCGGTGGTTCACGCACGCTCCGACGTAGCGGCCGGCGCGGCGGTCGCGGAGGTCCGCGCGGCCTTCACGGTGGGCGCCGGGGCGGCCGCGCCGGGACCGGTGGTCGCCGGCCAGCTCACGGAGGCGGAGCTGTGAGCCCGGCGCTCCCGAAGGATATCCTCAATTCCGAAGACCCGCCTTACTCCACGCCTGGGTGGGCAGCGAATACGATGTGGCAGCCCGTCACCTCGGACTGAGCGAGGATGAATTGCGCGATGTTACCCGGACGGCTATAGAAGCGGGGTTCGCGCCGGAGGCCAATCGCCGCGCGATACTCGTCCGTTGCGGCTTGCTGTCCCAATCCGGAGACGCCATCGATGCCTGAGCATCCCGAGTACCCGAACCTCTATGTCCTCGACCATCCACTCATCATCCACAAGCTGACCATGATGCGTGACAAGGACACACCGACGGTGATGTTCCGGCAGCTGCTCAAGGAGATCTCGCTGCTCATGGGCTACGAGATCACGCGCTCCCTGCCGCTTGCCGCACGCCGCATCGAGACTCCGCTTACCGGCATGGACGGCGGCGTGATATCCGGGAAGAAGGTTGCCGTCGTAACGATCCTCAGGGCCGGTCTCGGCATGGCCGAGGGCCTGCACGAGCTCATCCCGACGGCGCGCGAAGGTCACATCGGTCTCTACCGCGATCCGGACACCAAGAGACCGGTAGAGTACTACGTGAAGCTACCGGACCCGGCGGGGCGGCCATTCTTCCTCGTGGACCCCATGCTGGCCACGGGCTATTCGGCCGTGGCCGCCGTGGACGTCTTGAACCGTCACGGCGTCGCCGACGAGGACATACGCTTCATGGCGCTCGTCTCGGCGCCGGAAGGAGTCACGGTCTTCCACGAGAACCATCCCGAGGTCGCCGTCTACACCGCCGCGCTGGACGACCACCTGGACGAACACGCCTACATCGTGCCGGGTCTCGGCGACGCCGGCGACCGTCTTTTCGGCACGAGATAGACATCGCCCCCGCGGGCGACGTTGCTCCTCTTATCAGGCAGGGGTGGGCTGGCAGGGCTGAAGGCCATTGGAGGAGTGCGATCTGTTCACAATGCGGGTAAGGTCCATAATGTCGGGCGAAGCCGATAACGAAGCCACTCGGAGCCATGCGGGTCGAGCTGAATTACGGAAAGGGCAAACTTCCGGTGGACCTGCCCGATGACTACCGGATCCGGGTCATCGGTAAGAA
>JBHICL010000176.1:0-6738 GCA_046759605.1 Alphaproteobacteria bacterium
CCCTGCACCGCGTGCACCAGCACCACGCCCGGGATCGTGCCCGCCAGCCCGAAGGTGTAGAAGATTCGCGCGACGTTGATCTGCACCGCCACGGCGGGGAATGCCTGGGGCAGCAGGAAAGCCACCAGGATGAGCCCGCGCCAGGGCAGGCGGCCGCGGGCAAGCGCATAGCCGGCGGGGATCGAGACGACGAGGGCGACGATCACCACGATCAACGCGACCACGATGCTCGTCCACAACGAGATCATGGCGTTGCCCTGGGGACGGAACACCCGTTCCCAGAACTTGAAGCCCCATTCGACCGGCAGCTTGTGTGGGAAGTACCAGACCTCGGCCAGGGTCCAGAGGCCCAGGTTCACGAGCGGGCCGAAGATGGCGAAGGCCAGGAGCCCCAGGAGCACCGCCCGCGGCACCCAGGCCCAGTCGATCCCCGGACGGGCCAGGCCGGCAATTCGCGTCTCGGCGATCTCGCTCATGATTGCTCTGCCTCGCGGATGCCTTGGCGCAGGTAGATCCAGGCGACGGTGCCCGTCATGACGTAGGAGATGAACCCGAGCGCGTTGGCGACACCGTAGTCGCCGTAGGTATTGATTCGGAACGCCATGTCCACGGTCAGCATGGTGGGCGTCTGAGCGTTGATCATGAGCGGCACCGACAGCACCGACATCATGATCACGAACGACAGGATGAGGCCGACGACGATGGTGGGCTGGATCTGTGGCACGACGATCTCCACGAGGATCCTGAGCCGCCTCGCGCCCAGGTTACGCGCCGCCTCGAACGTGGAGCGGTCGAGGGAGGCCATGGCGCCGGCGACGAGGAGAGCCACGAACGGGGTCTGCTTCCAGACGAAGGTGATGACGATGCCGCGCCAGTCCAGGAAGCTCATGGTGTGCAGGGGCTGCAGCACTCCCGCCTCCACCAGCATGTTGTTCATCAGGCCGTTCTTGGCGAGAAACGTACGCATGAGCTGGCCGGCGACGACGAAGGGAATGAACAGCGGCCAGCGATAGAGCCACTTGAGGAGCGCCACCGCGGTCGGGTGCTCGCCCAGGGTCAGGTAGCCGCCGATCGCGATCGAAATCGCGCCGATAAGCAAGGTGGCAAGGGCGATGATGATCACGGTGAAGATGATGTCCTGGGAGTAGAATTCCCACGCCTTGAAGAAGTTGCCGATGGTCCACCCGCCTTCCTCGGCGGAAAACGCGGTCACCAGCGAGAAACCCAGGGGGAAGATGAACAGGAGCCCCACCATCAGCAGGGCGGGCGCGACGAGCGCGAAGGACACCAGCCGTTGGTTCTGAAAGCGGCGTCGTCGGCGTTTCGTCATGGCTAGCCGGGTAGCATACCGGTCTGCGGGTCCGCGGGGGCGAAAGCCCGCCCCCGCGGACCGATGGCCGCTTCTAGGCGGCTTTAGTTCAGGACGCTCTGCTCATAGGCCTCCAGGATGTCGTCGAAGAACGGGTCGATGGGGAAGACCTTGCCCTTCGACGCCAGGTCGTCCGCGCTCACGTCGGCGAAGAGCTTGTCGAACACCGCCGGCTCGAGCGAGCCCTCGACGTGCTGCGCATCGATACCCGGGTACCAGTTGAAGCGTTTGACGATACCCTCGGCCTGGACATCGGGGCTCGTGGCGAGCTCGATGAACTTGCGCGCCAGATCGGGGTTTGAGGCCTTGCTGGGCGTGATGTAGTACATCGGCTGCCCGGGCATCCCGGGACCAATGAGCTTGAGCTTCATGTTCGGCGGTACCCGGCCGTCGTCCTGCCAGGTATAGAACATGTCGACCCAGACCGGACCCATGATGATTTCGCCCCGGTTCAGCATGTCCAGCGTGCCGGCGTTCCCCGGCGTGAACGTCACGAACTCGTTGAACGCCTTGAGGTTGCCAAGCGCATCGCCCCAGGTGTCCTTGAGCGCGGCGTCATAGGGACCGTTGGCCAGCTGGTCGGCCTGGCCGCTGTAGGCGTATATCCAGCCGACGACGAAGCTCACGCCCGACATGCCGTTCTTGATGCCGTTGTAGCCGAACTGCTTCGGATTGGCGCGGACCCATTCCTGCAGCTCGTCGTAGCTGCCGGGAGGATCACTGACGATGTCCGGGTTGTAAGCGATCGCCGTCTGACTGTGGAACATCGGCATGACGAAGCCGCCCACGTCGACGCCGAGCGCCTTCTCCGCCGTGTCGCGGGTGACCAGCGTACCGGTGGCGATGTCACCGCGATAGGATGACAGGAGGTCTGCCTCCCTCATGCGGCCGGCATGTTTCTGGTGCACCACGGCCACGTCGACATCCCAGGCGTCGCTGCCGGCTTTCATCTGCGCGTCGAGCTTCTCGAGAATCTTCTGAGAGCCGGCGGCCCCTGGGCCCGTGCCGCTCACCCGGACAGTGACGCCGGGGTTCTGCTCCTCGAACAAGGGTCCGAGGTAATCGGTGATGTAATCGACCATGTTTTGCGAGCCGGCCGTGATGACGTTGAGCGTCTGCGCCCCGGCAGGCGGGGCATAGGCGCCCAATGCCAGCGCGGCGACGGCCGCGGTCGTGAGCAATCCTAAGCGTTTCATGCGATTTGCCTCCTCCACTGATCTTGCGGATCGGCGGACTGCCGGTCCGCGTCGTCGACCGCCGTCCCCTGCCACTCCGCGCCGGAGGCGTAGAGATGGAGGGAAGCGGCCGGCAATGAGATGCCGACGCTCTCGCCGACCTGAAGCCGGCGCGGATCGTCGACCATGAATCTTTTTTCCCCCACGTCGATCGCGTAACGGTAATAGCCGCCGGGGTACGAGCTCTGGCTCACCTGTCCGCGCAGCACGAGGTTGCCCGGTAATGGCTCCTTGCCCACGTCCAGTGTCGCCGCCTCGCTGCGGAAATGGGCCGCGACCTCGCCCCGGCCGGAGATGGCGCCAACGAGGTGCACCCCGTCCGCATCGGGACCTTCGCCGAGGGGCAGCTCCGCGGCTTCGTTGTCGTCGGACGAGGGTATGCGAAGGACGCCATCGGCAGGCTCAACGGGCAGCCGGATGACGTTGTCCGCGCCCATGAAGCTGGCGACGAACGGTGAGGCCGGGCGATTGTAGACCTCCTCCGGCGTGCCCACCTGGGCGACCTCGCCCACGTCGAGGATGACCAGACGGTCCGCCATGACCATGGCTTCCTCACGGTCGTGGGTCACGTGGATCGCGGTGATCCCCACCTTCTTCTGCAGCGCTTTGATCTCGTGGCGGACGGTCTGGCGGATGCGGGCATCGAGGTTCGAGAGCGGCTCGTCCAGCAGCAGGATCCGTGGCCCGATCGCCAGCGCCCGGCCCAGGGCGACACGCTGGCGCTGGCCGCCGGAAAGCTGCGTGACCGATCGGTCGCCAAGTCCCTCGAGGCCCAGCAGCGTCAGCATCTCCTCCACACGCTGGTTCAACTCCCGGCGCGGTACCCGGCGCAGGCGCAGGCCATAGCCGATGTTCTGGGCCGCGGTCATATGCGGCCACAGCGCATACGATTGAAAGACCATCGCCATGCCACGCTTGTCGGGCGGGGCGCGGGTGATATTGCGGCCCGAGACCAGCACGCGCCCCCGGGCCACGGGCACGAAGCCGGAGACGGCACGGAGAAGCGTGGTCTTGCCACAGCCCGAGGCGCCGAGTAGGGCGATGAACTCACCGGGAGCGACGTCCACCGACACGCCCTTGAGAACCCGAACGCTCCCGTAGTTGACTTCCACCCGGTCGACAGTGAGCGGGTGACCTTCCATCGGGGCGACTCCCTCCCCTCCGGCGCGCGAAGCCGGAATGTAATATTCTTGTAACACCACAATGTTACCGCCGGCACGCCCTCCATGCCAATCCATGTTGCGTGTGAGCGGCGCATGAGACGTGATACCACATCCGCGTTCAGTCTCGTGACTTTCACGATGGATGCCGGCTCGCGACCTGAAAAGGCAGCGCCGGCGAACGAGTTGGCCTATGCTGAGTGGCCGGACACGGGGGCGTTGCGTGTACATCGGGATCGATCTCGGCACCTCGGGCGTGAAGGCCGTGCTCGTCGATGACGAGCAGGCGATCGTCGACCAGGAGACGGCGCCCCTCAGCGTCTCGACACCACGGCCCCTGTGGTCCGAGCAGGATCCGGCGGACTGGTGGACCGCGACTGAACGCGTCATGACCGCTCTCAAGACCCGGCGGGGCAAGGAGCTTGCCGGCGTCCGCGGGTTCGGCTTGTCGGGACAGATGCACGGCGCCACGCTCCTCGACGAGGCCGACGAGGTCCTGCGGCCGTGCATCCTGTGGAACGACGGGCGGTCGGGCGACCAGTGCAGGGAGCTCGAGGAACGGGTATCGAACTCGCGCGAAATCACGGGCAACCTCGCCATGCCCGGCTTCACGGCGCCGAAGCTCGTCTGGGTCGCCGCGCACGAGCCGGAGGTGTTCCAGCAGACGGCGCGGGTCCTGCTGCCCAAGGACTACCTGCGCCTTCTCATGACCGGGGAGCGCGTCTCCGAGATGTCGGACGCCTCGGGCACCATGTGGCTGGACGTGGGCCGGCGCCAGTGGTCCGAGGCGATGATCGAGGCCTGCGGCCTCGGCCGCTCGGCCATGCCGGAGCTGGTCGAGGGCAGCGAGCCGTCGGGCGAACTGCGGGCCGGGCTGGCGCGCGCGTGGGGCCTCCCCGAGGGAGTCGTCGTGGCCGGCGGCGCCGGCGACCAGGCGGCGGGGGCGGCCGGCATCGGCACGGTGGTACCGGGCCGCGCCTTTCTGTCCCTCGGCACCTCGGGCGTTTACTTCGTGGCCGGCGCGTCCTACGCCCCAAATCCCGAGCGCGCGGTGCACGCCTTCTGCCACTGCCTGCCCAAGACCTGGCACCAGATGTCGGTGATCCTGAGCGCCGCGAGCTGCCTCGACTGGGTGGCGACGCTGACGGGCGCCGACACGGCGGGCGAGGCACTGAGCTGGGCCGGGACCATCGAGGAAGACAGTATCGGCGTGCCGCTGTTCCTGCCCTACCTGACCGGCGAGCGGACCCCCCACAACGACCCCCACGCCAAAGGCGTCTTCGTGGCGCTTACGGCCGCGACGGACCGCGCCCAGCTCGTCCGTGCCGTGCTCGAGGGCGTCGCCTTCGCTTTCGCCGACGGGCAGGACGTGCTGGTCGAGGCGGGTGCGGGGATCGACGACATATCGGTTATCGGCGGCGGCGCCCGTAGCGAACTGTGGGGACGCATCCTCGCGGCCGTGCTCGATCGCTCCCTCACGTATCATAGCGGTGGCGAGATGGGACCGGCTTTCGGCGCGGCGCGCCTTGCGCGACTGGCCCGCACCGGTGAGAGCCCAAGTTCCGTTTGCGTCCCGCCGCCGGTGGAGCGCGTCGTCGAGCCCGACGGGGCGCTGGCCGAGCGATTGCTGCCGCGGCTTTCGGCCTGGCGCGACGCATACAGCGCGCTCAAGCCGATCTTTCCCCGTATCTGAGCTGAAAAATTGGCGCCGTGCTGCGCCGGGAGGACCCGAATGGAACCCTACTTCGGCAACGTCGAAAACATAAGCTTCGAAGGGCCCGACACCGACCGCCCGCTGGCCTTTCGATACTACGACAAGGACAAGGCGGTGGCTGGCAAGCGGATGGAGGACCACCTTCGCTTCGCCGTGTGCTACTGGCACACATTCTGCTGGCACGGCAACGATCCCTTCGGCGGACAGACCCTCATGCGGCCGTGGATGGGCGGCGGCGATCCCATGGCCATGGCCGAGCTGAAGCTCGCCGTCGCCTTCGAGTTCTTCTCGAAGCTGGGCGTCCCGTTCTTTACTTTCCACGATCGCGACGTGGCGCCGGAGGGCAAGAGCCTTGCCGAGACCAACGCCAATCTGGACAGGATCGTCGACTCCCTGGCGGCGGCCATGGCGCGCACGGGCGTGAAGCTGCTCTGGGGCACGGCGAACCTGTTCAGCCACCGGCGCTACCAGGCCGGCGCCGCCACCAATCCGGACCCCGAGGTGTTCGCCTATGCCGCCGCGCAGGTGAAGAAAGCGCTCGAGGCGACGAACCGGCTGGGCGGCGTCAACTACGTGCTGTGGGGCGGGCGCGAGGGATACGAGACCCTGCTCAACACCGACATGCGGCGTGAGTGCGATCAGCTCGGCCGGTTCATGCGGATGGTGGTGGAGCACAAGCACAAGATCGGCTTCGAGGGCACCATACTCATCGAGCCGAAGCCACAGGAGCCCACCAAGCACCAGTACGACTACGACAGCGCGGCCGTGTACGCTTTCCTTCAGCGATACGGGCTCGGCGAGGAGATCAAGCTCAACATCGAGGCCAACCACGCCACGCTCGCCGGGCACAGCTTCGAGCACGAGATCGCCTACGCGCTCGCCAATGACGTGTTCGGCAGCATCGACATGAACCGGGGCGACCCGCAGCTCGGCTGGGACACGGACCAGTTCCCGAACAACGTGCCCGAGCTTGCGCTGGCGCTGTATCGGATCCTGCGCGCCGGGGGCTTGGGCACAGGCGGTCTCAACTTCGATGCCAAGATCCGGCGGCAATCCATTGATCCGGAAGACCTTTTCCATGCCCACATTGGCGGCATGGACGCATGCGCGCGAGCGCTCGAGGGCGCGGCGCGAATGGTCGAGGACGGCAAACTCGCGGCGCATGTCGAGGACCGATATGGCGGCTGGTCCGGGGAGCTTGGACGCAGCATATTGGCCGGTGACAGCAGCCTCGAGAAGCTCTCGGACTACGTGCTCACC
>JBHICL010000177.1:0-6709 GCA_046759605.1 Alphaproteobacteria bacterium
TAGACAGGCATACTCTGCTCCTGTTGCTCTAGATCAATGCAGCCTTGAGCAAAAAGTCGCATTGGACGGATTAGGCAGCGTGCTCCCACAGGGGCGCGGGCGTTCGGCATTTCTGGGAGGGCTCTGCAATGACTACCAGACGCATCATTTTGATCGCCGCTGTGTTGGTCGGCTGGTTAGCGCCGGCGCTGGCGGGGGAGCTGCACAATGCCGCGAAGAAGGGCGATGTCGAGCTGGTCAAGCAGCTCATCGCCGAAGGGGACGACGTCAACCAGCAAGACAGACGCACGGGCACGGCGCTGCACTGGGCGGCCTTGAGGGGCGACGCCGCAGTCGCGGAGGTGCTGATCGCCGCGGGCGCGGATGTCAACGCTACCTCGAAAGCCAATGGTGAAACGCCGCTGCACGCCACCGCGTTTCATGGGCATATGGCGGTTGCCGAACTGCTTCTCGCAAAGGGCGCTGATACTGAGGCCTTCACATCCATGGGGCTAGGAGGGCTCACGCCGCTGCACATGGCTACACGCGGCGGGCGAGAGGCGATCACGCAGCTGTTGCTGTCTCATGGAGCCGACATGCATGCCGGGACGCTCATGAGTGGATCGACCCCAATGCATGTTGCGGCCTGGGGAGGCAGCACGGCCGTGGTCGAGTTGCTGATCTCAACCGGCGCGGACGTGGAGGCTACGGACGCCGGCGACAATACGCCGCTGCACGATGCCGCGAAGTGGGACCGGGTCGGCGTTGCGGAACTCCTCATTGCCCATGGCGTGGACATCAACGCGAAGAACGACGGCGGTGCGACACCGCTCCACGAGGCTGTCGAGAGGGGCTTCGACGAAGTGGCCGAATTCCTCAGGCAACACGGCGCCACGGAGTAGCTGCGCGGTCCAATGTTGCTTACAAAACGCCGCGCCGCGTTGCCGTCGAGAGGGTCGCCGCAGCGTAGATGAATTCGAGGACGTGCGGTATGCTTCTCGCAAGGGCAACTTCCATTCCCGGCTGACCCCGACCGACGGTTCAGACGACGGGTTCGAAAAGGATGTGTGCCACGATGAGAACCCTTCTTGCGGCCGCGACAGTACTTTCTCTCGCCCCGGCCTTTGGCGGCGTAACCGCGCAGGAGCTAGCAACCGCCACATTTGCCGGCGGCTGTTTCTGGTGTGTGGAGTCCGATTTCGACTCGATTCCCGGCGTGGTGAAGACTGTGTCGGGCTATACGGGCGGCATAACGCCAAACCCGACCTACGCGCAGGTTTCCGCCGGTGGAACGGGTCATCGCGAGGCCGTACAGATCACCTATGATCCGAGCCGGGTGACGTATACGGATTTGCTGACGGCCTTCTGGCACTCCGTCGATCCCACGGATCCGGGAGGGCAATTCTGCGATCGTGGTGAATCCTATCAGACCGCGATCTTCGTCAATAGCGACGAGCAACGGCGCTTGGCGGAAACGTCCAAGCAGGTGGTCGAGGAATCGCTCGGTCAGACAATCGTAACGCCGATCGAAGTGGCTGGTCCGTTCTTCCCGGCCGAGGCATACCATCAGGATTACTATGAGAAGAACCCGCTACGGTACCGTTTCTACCGCTGGCGTTGCGGGCGGAACCAGCGCGTCGAAAAGGTCTGGGGTGAGCACGCCTATCGGGGCATCCCCGACCACGGTCAATGAATAAGCATCCAACCAAAGCGACGGATCTCGTCCCTCGCAAGCTCTCCGCCAAGCTCTATAGGACATGAAGGAAGCAGCGGGCACCCGAACGGGAGTTGTTTGACTTAAAGAAGAAAACATTGGCGCGCCCGAGAGGATTCGAACCTCTGACCTTCGGCTCCGGAGGCCGACGCTCTATCCGGCTGAGCTACGGGCGCGCCCCGTTTCGCGGCACCTTAGGCGAAGGCAGACGGCGCGACAAGATCCTCGCGCCTCCGTCGCGCCCGCAACCGGTTGACTTGTTCCCGGGGCGAGAGCCCTACTA
Source organism: Alphaproteobacteria bacterium (assembly GCA_046759605.1). Classification (GTDB taxonomy): domain Bacteria; phylum Pseudomonadota; class Alphaproteobacteria; order UBA6615; family UBA6615; genus JBHICL01. Next base: position 1,977 of record JBHICL010000177.1, read on the forward strand.
GTGGGCGAACACCGGTGGAGGGAGGCAATGGCGGACAAGGAAACGAACGAGCGCGACTTCCAGGTGGTGAAAAGCGACGACGAATGGCGCCGACAGCTCACGCCGGAGCAGTACGAGGTGACCCGGCGCGGCGGCACCGAGCCCGCGTTCACCGGCGAGTACCATGACTGCAAGGACGACGGGATCTATCGTTGCGTCTGCTGCGGCGAGGCGCTTTTCGACGCCGCGCACAAGTACGACTCTGGAACCGGCTGGCCCAGCTACTGGCAGCCTGTCGCCGAGGGCGCCGTTGGCACCCGGACCGACCGCAGCCACGCAATGATCCGCACCGAGGTTTACTGCAGCCGCTGTGGCGCCCACCTGGGTCATGTCTTCCCCGACGGCCCGCGGCCGACGGGACAACGCTACTGCATCAACTCCGCGGCCCTGGATCTCGACGAACGCGAGTGACGCGAAGAGCTGCACACGGCCCTGGGGGCGACCGGGACCGGATGAATCATCGATCTCCCAAGGAAAGGCAGCACTCCTGAAGAAGAGGCACCGCCTCGACCTGGTCGGCGCCCGACGGCAATGGCACGGCGGAACCGTTCATCCAGGCCGCCATGTCGCGCCAAACGACCTCTCCCCGGAGGTCGCGCAGGAGCATATGGTATCCCTCGAGGTAGATGGCGACGCGGCGCCCGCCGTTCTCCGCCGGCAGGCGATCGAGGAACTCCACGGTGGCGGGCGGCGGGATGATCTCGTCGCGGGCGCCATAGAGGATGAGCGCCCTGGCGTCGAATTCCGGCGCGGCCTCCAAGGCCCGGTCCATGAGATCCACGAGCCCCCAGAGGGCGTCGATCCGCGTCTCCTTGATGACCAACGGATCGAGGGCCAACGCGCGCAGCATCTCGATGTTGTCGGATGGCGTGATGTCGAGATTGCCCCCCGAAACCTTGAGCCACGGCATGGAATGCGCCGTGAGCCAAAGCGTCAGGGACTGGTAGAACGGAATGACCGCGCGGCCGCGAACAGCGGGACCGGCGAGGATGACGCCGTCGACGTCGAGGGGCTCCTGGCCCCACGCGGCAATGACCACCGCGCCCCCCATGCTTTCGCCAAGCACATAAAGGGGCACCCCCGGGTGGCGCGCGCGCAGCCGGGCGAGCGCCGCCCGCAGGTCGGCGATCAAGGTTTCCGTGCCGGCCCACATGCCGGGCTCCGGGCCCGCGCCGAACCCTCTCTGGTCGTAGGCGTAGACCGCGATCCCGTGCGCCCGCAGCCATTCCGCCGGCTCGGCGAACGCGTTCGAGTAGTCGTTGAACCCATGGAGAGCGAGGACCACGGCCCCGAGCTCCACGCCGACGGGGGGCAGCCAGCGCCGCAGCGGCAGCTCGAGGCCGTCGGCGGTGATGAAGTCATGCTCGGCCAGCCGCGGCTCTATCGGGTCGTCGGCAAAAGGTCCGGCGGACTGCAGGCGCGGCGCGCAGGCGGCCGTGAGGGCTGCGACCAAGATGAAGGCGAAACGGGTACGGTGGTTCCTCACGCCCGTCGCCGCGGCCGTTCGTCACCGCGACCCGTGGTCAGCTCGACGAAAATATCCTCGAGATCCGGCTCCTCGGTCGTGAGATCGACGATCGTCAGTCCAGCGGCCGAGACGGCGGCCAGAATCTCGGCGACGTCGGTTTCGCTGGTGCGGTAGCGCACCGCCAGGCGGTTGGGCTTTTGTACCTCGACCGTGAGCCGGCCGAGAGTAAGCGGCACCCCGTCCAGGGTCTCGGCAACGGTCAGGCGCAGCTCCTTGTTATCCATACGCGCCACCAGGGAGTGGGTGTCGTCGCAGGCGATGACACGGCCGTGGTTGATAATGGCTATGCGGTCGCACAGCTCCTCGGCCTCCTCGAGGTAGTGGGTGGTGAGCACGATGGTCGTGCCAGCGGCGTTCAGCTCGCGTACGTAGGCCCAGAGCTGTCGCCGCAACTCGATGTCGACGCCGGCGGTGGGCTCGTCCAGCACCAGCACCGGCGGATTGTGGACGAGCGCCTTGGCCACCAGGAGCCGTCGGCGCATGCCTCCGGAAAGCGTCCGTGAATAAGCGTCCGCCTGCTGAGCCAGACCGACGGCCCCCAGGATCTCCATGGTCCGGCGCTCAGACGGCGGCACGCCATAGAGGCCCGCCTGCACGTCCATGATCTCCCGGGGCGTGAAGAAGGCGTCGAGATTCAGCTCCTGGGGAACGATGCCGATGGCGGCGCGGGCCGCGCGCGGCGCCTGGTCGATGTCGATGCCCCAAACGAAGGCCTTGCCCCCGGTCTTGATCACCAGGCCGCCCAGGATATTGATGAAGGTTGATTTACCGGCCCCATTCGGCCCCAGAAGCCCGAACAAGGTGCCACGCGGGACCGCGAGGTCGACCGATTTGAGCGCGTGCTCGGGCGACTGGCCGGCCTTGCCGGCGTATGTCTTGTCGAGCCCGACGGCTTCAATCGCGTTATCGGGCAACAGGGGCGCTCCGCGTGGAGGGCTCATCGACGACCTTGCTCCGACCTCGAGCGACGAGAGGCATACCGTTGTACGTGGCATGACAACGGGTATCATTCCACCCCATTCGTGCCAATACCCCAGGTCTGATAGGATACCGATCCAATCCGGGGGGTCATAACGCCGCTGCGCCATGCAAACCCGAGACGCGCCCATTTGGGGCGCCCCCGCCTCCCCTGGCCCCGCCGTCTCGTCCGAGGTGATCGAGACGCCGCGCCTCAGCCTGCGCTCCGTCGAGGCTGGGCTTGCGCGGGCGCTCTACGCCGACCGCAAGCTGGCCGGTGAGCTCGCCGGGGCGATACTGCACCAGGACTTTCCCGACCCGACGCTCAAGGAAATGCTGCCTGGACACGCCACGGGCCTCGAAAGCGACCCCAGGCTCTCGGGCTGGGGGCTCTGGCTCCTCCAGTACAAGGTGGAACGCATGGTCGTCGGTGGGATCGGCTTCAAGGGGCCGCCCAACGCCAGCGGCGAGGTCGCCATCGGCTACGCCATCGTGCGCGCGCACCGACGTCGGGGGCTTGCGGTGGAGGCCGCGCGGGCCCTCATCAATTGGGCTTTCCGGGACTCGCGCGTCGGACGTGTCCTGGCCGAGTGCGGCGCGGACAACGTCGCCTCGGTAGGGGTCCTGGAAAGGCTGGGCTTCGCACGTCTGCGTGGCGCCGATCTCGACCCGGAGCAGTCTTGGCTGCGTTGGGAGGTGACGCGTAGCGACTGGTGGCGGCGCCAGGTCGGCTAGGGTCGCGCCCCGTACTGTCGGGGCCGGCGGAAATGCGCTACACCATAGCCATGGCTGAGACGGCTTCCACGCACGGGCGGGGCCGCGTCTATCTTGTCGACGGCTCCGGCTACATTTTCCGTGCTTTTCATGCGTTGCCCACGATGACCCGGCACGACGGCACGCCCGTGAACGCCATTTATGGCTTCGTGCAAATGATTCTGAAGCTCATGGACGAGGCCGAGGGCAGTCCGGTTGCCGTGATCTTCGATGCGGAAGCCCGCACCTTTCGCAACGATGTCTACCCCGAATACAAAGCGCACCGGCCCGAGGCGCCGGAAGAGCTGGTGCCGCAGTTCCCGATGTTTCGCGAGGTCACGCGGGCGCTCAATTTGCCGTGCATCGAGGTCTCGGGCTACGAGGCCGACGATCTGATCGCGACCTATGCGAAGATAGCCCGCGAGCAGGGCCTCGAGGTGATCATCGTTTCCTCCGACAAGGACCTGATGCAGCTGATCCGGCCCGGTGTGTGGATGTACGATCCCATGCGCAACCGGGCCATCGATGCCGAGGCGGTCGTCGAAAAATTCGGCGTGGCTCCCGAAAAGGTCATCGACGTCCAGGCCCTGGCCGGCGACAGCATCGATAACGTCCCCGGCGTCCCCGGCATCGGCGTGAAGACGGCGGCCCAGCTCATCAACGAATATGGCGACCTGGAGACGCTGCTGAACCGGGCCGGGGAGATCAAGCAGCCGAAACGGCGCCAGAACCTGATCGAGAACGCCGAGCTCGCTCGCATCAGCCGCCGGCTCGTGGTGCTCAAGGACGACGTGCCGCTCGAGGACGGCCTCGAAAGCCTGGAGGCGGGCGAGTTCAACCTCGAGACGCTGGTGCCGTGGCTGATCGAGCAGTGCTTCGACCAGATCCTCAACCGGCTGCGCAGTCGTTTCAACGGAGAAGCAAAGCGTACCTTCGACAGCATCCTGCTGCGCAAGCTGACCGCGTTGCCGACGGCGGTCCTGACGAGATACTTCACCGGGTACACGATCCCCGGCATCTTGAAGGACGAGGTGCTACAGAACGACCCTGAGCTCGCCCCCGACCTACGCGCCTTCCTCGACGTGCTGCCCCGGGAGCACGGCGGCGAGGCGGTCGCAAAGGGGGAGCCGGCGAGGACCCACTACGATCTCGTGCAGCATCTCGCCTCGTTCGAAGCGTGGCTCGAAGAAGCGCGACGCACCGGGGTCATCGCCATCCATACCGAGGCCACCGGCCTGAGCGCGACCGCCTCACGGCTGGCGGGCATTGCGCTCGCCACCGAGCCGGGCCGCGCCTGCTACGTTCCTCTGGCGCACCGCTCCGGCGCGGCGCAGGCCACGCTCGACCTGGGCGACGGCGGCGGCGACGCACCACCGCAGATCGCCACGGCGGACGCGCTGGCCGGTCTGAAGCCTCTCCTCGAGGATGGCTCGGTCCTCAAGGTCGGGCACGACGT
>JBHICL010000178.1:0-6680 GCA_046759605.1 Alphaproteobacteria bacterium
GAGCGTGCGCGTGGTGCGCGTGACGGCCCAGCCACGGCAGCAGCGGCTGTTGATCAACGGGCGGACAGAGGCCTCACGGCGGGTCGAGCTGCGCGCTGAAGCCGAGGGGCGGATCGTCGAGATCCTGGTGGATCGCGGCGACGAAGTGGAAAAAGGCCAGGTGCTGGCCCGGATCTCGCAGGACGAGAGGCCGGCCAGGCTCGCCCAGGCACAGGCTCTCCTGCGTCAACGCGAGATCGAGTACCAAGCGGCGGCGAGCCTCAAGGAGAAAGGCTACCGCTCCGAAACGAGCCTCGCCGCCGCTCGGGCGGAGCTGGATGCGGCCATAGCGGTAGTCGAGCAGATCCGCATCGACCTCGAACAGACTTCGATCCGCGCGCCCTTCGACGGCATGATCGACGAGGGTCATGTCGAGCTCGGGGACTACGTACAGATCGCCGACGTTGCCGGCACGATCGTCGACCTCGACCCCATACTCGTGGTCGGCTACGCCACCGAGCGCGAAGTTGGCTCGCTCCACCTGGGCAAGATCGGCGCGGCCACGCTCATAGACGGCACCAGCGTCGAAGGCATCATCAGCTACGTGTCCTCTGTCGCCGACGGGCAGACCCGGACCTACCGATTCGAGCTGGAGGTGCCCAACCCGGACTACCGGATACGCGACGGAATCACGAGCCGGATAAGGATAGACGCCAGCGAATCCATGGCCGTCGTGCTGTCGCCTTCGGTGCTTACGCTCGATGACAACGGAACCGTGGGCGTGAAGATCGTCACCGAGGGCGACATCGTGGAGTTCGTGCCGGTGCGGATACTCGAGGCAACGAGTGATGGCGTCTGGATCGAAGGCCTGCCCTCGCCGGCGCGCCTCATCACGGTCGGTCAGGACTTCGTCGCAAACGGCCAGCGGGTGCTGTCGGTTCCGGTCGGGAGCCCGATGGCGGCGGGAGGCGAGTCGTGACTCTCATCGACGCCGCTCTCAACCGCTCCCGAACGATTATCGCCACGCTGGCCCTGCTGCTGATCGCCGGCACCGTGGCCTACATCACGATCCCGAAGGAATCCGACCCCGACATCAACATTCCCATCATCTACGTGTCGTTGAGCCACGAAGGCATCTCGCCCGAGGATGCCGAGCGTCTGTTGGTGCGGCCGATAGAGGAGGAGCTGCGGAGCATCGAGGGCGTCAAGGAGATGCGCTCGACCGCCTACCAAGGGGGCGCCAACGTGCTTCTGGAGTTCGACGCCGGTTTCGATGCCGACCGCGCCCTCGACGACGTGCGCGAGGGCGTGGACGTGGCGAAACCCGATCTGCCGGAAGACACGGACGAGCCCACGGTGAACGAGGTCAACTTCAGCCTCTTCCCGGTTCTCGTCGTCACGCTCTCGGGTGACGTGCCCGAACGGGCGCTCACGCGGCTGGCCCGCGACCTCAGGGACAAGATCGAAGGCCTGCCAAGCGTTCTCGAAGTGAACATCGGCGGCGATCGCGAAGAACAGGTCGAGATCATCGTCGATCCGATGCTGGTCGAGAGCTACGCGCTCGAAGCGACCGAGCTTCTGAACCGCCTGGACCGGTCCAACAGGCTGATCGCCGCAGGCGCCCTCGATACCGGCCAGGGCCGCTTCGCCGTGAAGGTGCCGGGCTTGTTCGAGTCCGTCGAGGACATCTTCGCGATGCCCGTCGCCGTCGGCGAAGACGCGGTGGTAACGCTCGCCGACATCGCGACGGTCCGGCGCACGTTCAAGGACCGCGAGACCTATGCGCGCGTGAACGGCCGGCCGGCGGTGGCCCTCGAAGTCACCAAGCGCTCGGGAGAGAACATCATCGAGACAGTGGCGGCGGTACGCGACCTGGTGAAAGAAGAAAGCAAGGCCTGGCAGGAAGGAATCGTCGTCAGCTTCTCGCAAGACCAGTCGTCGACCATCAGCCAGGTACTGAGCGAGCTCCAGAACAGCGTTCTGAGCGCGATACTTCTGGTCATGATCGTCGTCGTGGGGGCCCTGGGCCTGCGCTCGGGCATATTGGTGGCGGTGGCGATTCCAGGCTCGTTCCTCACCGCGATCCTGGTGCTGCAGTTGCTCGGACTCACCGTCAACATCGTGGTGTTGTTCTCGCTGATCCTGGCGGTGGGCATGCTGGTGGACGGCGCCATCGTCGTAACCGAGTACGCCGACCGCAAGCTGCGAGAGGGCGAGCCTCCCGAGCGTGCCTACACCCTCGCCGCGAAGCGCATGGCATGGCCGATCATTGCATCCACGGCAACCACCCTGGCGGCCTTCGCGCCGCTTCTGTTCTGGCCGGGCCTCGTCGGCGAGTTCATGAAGTTCCTGCCTATTACGCTCGTGGCCACCCTTTCGGCATCCCTTGCCATGGCGCTGGTATTCGTGCCCATCGTCGGCGCGAATCTCGGTGCGCTCGCGCGCATGTTGTTCACGCTGGTGGGTGTCGTCGCCGGTGGCGCTGCCGTAGGCGGCGCGGTCTTCGCGGCGCGCGAGCTCAACTTGATTTCGCTAAGCGGGCCGCTGTTCTGGGCCGTGGTCGCGGTGGCGGCGATTGCGGGCGCCGTCTTGGGCACGCGTCTGGGCCTAAAGGTGGGTGCGCGGGTGAGCACCAACCTTCGCAGGCAGGATCCAGACGAAATGGCGCGCATGCGCGCCCTGGCGGCCGGTGGCGATGCCGACGCGGCGCTCCGGGGAGGAACGGCCCTCTACGTCCGCGTTCTGCGCCGGGCCCTCCATTACCCTGGCATCGTTCTCGCGGGCGCGCTTCTCGTCCTCATCGGCTCGTGGTGGGCGTACGCCACGTTTGGCAGAGGGATCGAATTCTTTCCGGACGTCGAGCCGGACCACGCGGTCATTCAGGTGCACGCGCGCGGAAACCTTTCCGTCGCGGAGAAGGCCGCGCTGGTTTCCGAGGTCGAGGGCCACATCCTGGACGTCCAGTCCGAGCGCGGCGAGTTCAGGTCGGTCTACGCGTTATCCGGCAACCTCGGAAACGACAACGAGTTGGCGGAAGACGTCGTCGGAACCATCTCGCTCGAGTTCGTCGACTGGGAGCTGCGCCGCCCGGCCGACGAGATCCTGGCCGACATCGTCGAGCGCACGAGCGGGCTCGCGGGCATCCTCGTCGAGACACGCAAGGAGGAAGCCGGGCCGCCGGTGGGCAAGCCCATCCAGGTGCAGCTGAGCTCCCGCTACCCCGAGAGACTGGCACGGGAGATCGAGAAGGTCCGCGCCTTCGTCGAGGGACTGGACGGTCTCAAGGATATCGAGGACAGCCGCCCCACGCCGGGCATCGAGTGGGAGCTGCGCGTCGACCGCGCACAGGCGGCCAAGTTCGACGCCGATGTGACGTTGATCGGGAACGCCATCAAGCTCACCACCAACGGCATGAAGGTGTCGGCGTACAGACCCGACGACAGCGACGACGAGATCGAGATCGTCGCACGCTATCCCCCCGAGAGCCGGACCATCGATCAGCTCGACCAGATTCGCGTCGCCACCGGCCAAGGTCTCGTCCCCATCGGCAATTTCGTGGAGCGCCGCGCCATCCCGCGTACGGGCCTCTTGCGGCGGGTCGACGGACAGCGGGTCATGACGGTCCAGGCGGACATCCTGCCGGGCGTCCTCGTCGATGACAGGGTTCAGGCCATCAAGACATGGCTCGCGACCGCCGAGATCGAACCGGCGGTCGAGGTCGCGTTCAAGGGCGAGGACCTGGAGCAGAAGGACGCGGAGGCGTTCTTGAAGAAGGCGTTCGCGGTCGCTTTGTTCATCATGGCCGTCATCCTGGTCACCCAGTTCAACAGCTTCTACAGCGCTTTTCTGATCCTCTCGGCCGTCGTCATGTCCACAATCGGCGTGATGCTGGGTCTGCTCATCATCCAGCGGCCGTTCGGTATCGTTATGAGCGGCGTGGGAGTCATCGCGCTCGCCGGTATCGTCGTGAACAACAACATCGTGCTCATCGACACGTTCGACCGGTTGCGTAAGACCATCCCGGATCCGATGGAGGCCATCATCAGGACAGGGGCCCAGCGTCTCAGGCCGGTGCTGCTGACCACCGTGACGACAATCCTTGGCCTCATGCCGATGGTGCTCCAGGTCAACATCGACTTCGTCTCCCGAACCGTCACACAGGGTGCGCCGTCCACGCAGTGGTGGGTGCAGCTTGCCAGCGCGATCGTCAGCGGCCTCGCTTTTGCAACGGTGCTGACGCTGATCGTCACGCCGTGCTCGCTCATGGTCCGTGAGAACCTCAGGCGTCGGCGCTCCGGGAGCAGGGCCGCCCAGATCGAGACGACGGGAACCGTCACCTTGCCTTCCCTGGAAATTCCGAAAGCCGCCGAGTGATCGTCCCTAGCCGCCCGGCTCGTCGGGCCGGCCGAACGCCTGCCAGGTCATCATGATGCGGCTGACGGTCGTCACCCAGGCGAGAACCGCAAAGACGAGCGCCAGGGGAACGAACCAGTCCGGGAACAGCGCGAACGCGGCAAGGAACACGATTGTTTCGGTCCCCTCCGTGAGCCCGCCCAGGTAAACGAAGGATTTGCTGCTTTTCCTCGCCGCGCCCTCACCCCGTTTGGCCGCGATGATGGCGTAGGCCAGGAACGAGGAACCCGTCCCCATGAAGCTGAGAATCAGAAACGCCGCGGCCACCGCGTTCTCCTCCGGCCGGGCCAGCGCGAAGCCGAACACGACGGCCGAGTAGAAGATGAAGTCGCACACGATATCGAGGTAGCCGCCGAAGTCGGTAAGACGACGGTTCCTGGCGACCGCCCCGTCCAGCCCGTCCATGACGCGGTTGACCGCGATGAACACGAGCGCCAGCAGGTAGTGCTCCGACGCGATTAGCGGCACGGCGGCAAGACCGATCGCAAAGCCGGCGAGCGTTACCGAATTCGCGGGCACACCCAGATAGGCAAGCCGCTTGCCCAAAACATCCAAGGGGGGGTCGATCAAGCGGCGTATGTGAGCGTCGAACATCGCGAACTCGTCCTGCCTAAGAACCTCTGCTGCCCACTGGATCGTGTTCCGGACAAGCGAAAAGTCAACTCCACTCTCCACCCGGGCGCTCGCGCGTATGTGTGCAAATTCACGGTTCCTTAATGCTAAAATGCTAGCGAGTGAACAAGGCGTGGTTGTATCGGGTCAGGACGTGGCGGTTTCCTCATTCTCCAACCACCGGACACTACAGAACGGGCACAAGTTGCCCCCGCCACTCGACGATCACTGGCTGGTCCAAGAGGACGGGCGCGTGGAGTTGAAGGCAGGCGAACCGTTCCTGCGGTTCAGCTATTCCGTTGGCATCGTGACGTTCGACGCCGAGGCACGTGCGACCGCAAAGGGCGCGTATCTCTACCTGACCGGCGACATCGCGCCAATGCCTTACTCAGTGGAATCGAAAGCCGCACGGCGCGCACTGCGAACGATCGTCCGCGAGTCCTGGAGGATGCCGTGGGGATCGTGCACCGTATCGGAGCGGCAGCGGATCCTCGTGCACGGCCGGATAAGAGTGGACAGGCCCGTCAGTCCGTTCACGGTAATCGCGGCCGCGATAGAGTTTGCGGTCAGATCCTACCCATTGTCACAGCTCATCCTTGACCAGTTTCGGAGCGACGTTTTTCGGGAGATGAGCGTAGAGTCCTGAGGCGTGCCGCCGAAGCTCCGCTCGGCGCCGGGCACGCCGCCCCGCAAGAGGCGCATCACTCGACCTGTTCCGAGGTTCTAATTGAGCCTGGGCAGAGTAAAGACCTGGCCCGGATAGATCAGGTCCGGATCGCGGATCTGATCCCGGTTGGCGCCGTAGATGATCGTGAACTGCAAGCCGGAGCCATAGGTGCGGCGGGCAATGCGCCACAAGCTGTTCCCCGGCTGAACGATGACCAGACGGCCTCCCGGGAGATCGGTCAGGGGCTCGGCCCTTAGGAAGGGCAGCTCAACGCGAGCGAGCACCTTGCCCGACGGGTCGATCCGATCCACCCGCAGCTTGTATAGACCCGGGGCCACACGCTCGTCGGGCGCCAGGGTCCACCGTTCGGTGGCATCGCCGCGTGATGTACCGAGCAACCTGTTGTCCAGGTATATCTGCAACGTGCTTCCCGGCGGCGCCGTGCCGGACAGCGTAACCTGACCGAGCTCGTCATAATCGATCACATCGAGCGTCAATGCCAGGGTCTCGGCACCGCCAGACTGTTCCGCAGTGACGGCCTCGGGAAGCGCGGCCAGCTGCTCGCCCCCCCTGGTCGATGGCGCACCGGTCACCCCAGCCGCCGATTCCGCCGATCCGGCGGCGCGGGACGAAGGCTCGGGGACCGTTGGCGCCTGCAGGACTTTCGTTGCTCCGACCCCTTCGCGCGGAACCGACAGAGCGAGCGCCTCTCCCGGCTCGTCCGCCGGACGGCCGGCGATGTCGGTCCCCGGCTCGGGAACGACGACCACCACCACGCGATCCGAGGGGATGGCCTTGCCCTCATCACAGACGGCCGCGAGACTGAGCTCCCTGCTACCCGGGGGCAGTGGCTCGAACGGCACCAGCACCCATTCACCACGCCGATCCGCCGTCACGGTTCCGATCTCGTGATCGCCATCGCTGACGGTCACGTCGCAATGCGGCTCCACACGACCCGCAACGACGACGTTTCCGCTGCGGTCCACGTGCACGATGTCGAAGCTCGGCG
>JBHICL010000179.1:0-6673 GCA_046759605.1 Alphaproteobacteria bacterium
TCTCGGGCGCGCCCACAGGAGAGACAGACTGGCCGCTCTGTTGTGGGGCGACCGCCACGATAAGCCGGCCCGACACAGCCTCAGGCAAACACTGTTCTCGATTCGTAAGGTCCTGGCGGAAGCGGGCTTCGACGTGCTGGTCGCCGAGGGTGAGACCGTGGCGCTGAACGCGACCGAGGTGGACACCGACGTGGACAGGCTGGAGCGGCTGACGGCGGCCGGTACGACGGAGGCCCTCGAGAGCGCGGCGACGCTTTGCGGCGGCGTGTTCCTCGAAGGCCTGAGCATCCGCGAGGAACCGTTCGAGGAATGGCTCATGTCGGAGCGCGACCGTCTCCGTGAGCTGGCCTTGGAAGGGTTGACAAGGCTGCTGAGCCGGCAGACCGAGACCGGGACGCGGGCGGGTATCGAGACCGCAGTCCGCCTGCTCGCCATCGACCCGCTGCAAGAAGACGTTCACCGCGTGCTGATGAGACTCTACGTAGAGGAGGGGCGCCGGGGTTCGGCGCTCAAGCAGTACGAGGTCTGTGCGCGGACCCTTCGTCGCGAGCTGGGAGTCGAGCCGGAGGGCGAGACCAGGAGCCTCTACGAGGAGATCTTACGTCAGCGCGCGACGAGAAAAACAGCGGCGGTGGATTCGTCCGCGCCGGTCGAGCACATACCGGCCGAGCGCAAGCATTTGACGGTTCTCTTCGCCGATATCGTCGCCCGGTCGCTTACCGAGGCTGGAGATCCCGAAGAAAGTCGACGCACCCTCGATCCACTGCTCGAGGCGATGGGCGACGCGGCGGATCGCTACGATGCGACCGTGCACCGGGTTCCGGGCGGTGGGCTTATGGCCCTGTTTGGGGCGCCGCACGCTTGCGAGGACCACGCGATCCGCGCCTGCTTCTCGGCGCTGGCAATGCGGGAGTCGGTAACGCGCCTCGGAGGCGGTGAAGTCGCCGTCCGGGCCGGATTGCATTCGGCAGAGGTCGTGGTGCGGGCCCGCGCCCGCGACCCGCGCCCCGAGGCGGAAGGCCCTGCGGTGCACCTGGCCAGGCGCCTGGAACAGCTTGCCGAACCGGGGACGATTTTGGCGACGGCGGACACGTGCCGGCTGGCCGAGGACTACATCCAGGTTCGGTCATTGGGCTCTGCCGATGCGGAGGGGTTCGGCGAGCGTCTCGCCCTCTATGAGCTTACCGGCAGAACCATGGAGCGCACGCGCTGGGAGGTGCGCGCAGCGAAGGGACTGACCAGGTTCATCGGTCGTGACGCCGAACTCGCCAGCCTGGTTCGTCCCCTGGAGTGTACGTACGAAGGTCAGGGGCAGGTAGTGGCGGTAGTCGGCGAGCCCGGCGTGGGCAAATCACGTCTGGTGCACGAATTCATCAACTCGGACCTGACCAACGGCTGCAATATCGTCGTGACCGGCGCGGCGTCGCACGGCAGAAACATTCCCTATCTTCCCTTTAGGACCATGTTGAGCTCCTGGTTCGAGATAGAGCAGCGAGACAGCCGGGAAGAGATCGCGAAAAAGATCGACGACAAGCTCACGTCGCTGGATGGCGACCTACGCTCGCTGCTCCCGGCGATCTCGGCCTTGCTCGATCTGCCCGTGGCGGACCCGGCCTGGGACCGCCTGGAGCCAAGGGAGCGCCGGAACCGGATCATCGCCGCCCTCAAGACGCTGTTGCTGAGCGCCGCGGAAAGAGGCCCTTTGGTGGTTGTCTTCGAGGACATTCATTGGGCCGACAGCGAAACACAGTCCTGCCTCGACGGTTTCATCCAGGGACTCCCGACCGCCGGTATCCTCCTGCTCGTGACCTATCGCCCCGAGTATCGCCATGGCTGGGCCGGCATGACGTATTACAACCACTGTCGTGTGGATCCTTTGCCGCCCGAAGCCGCCTGTGAGCTCCTCGAAGCACTGTTAGGGGGCGACAGCAGCCTCGCACAGCTCAAGCCAGGTCTCATACGACGCACCGAGGGCAATCCGTTCTTTCTCGAGGAATGCGTCCGGTCTCTCGTGGAATCGGAAGCCATCACGGGTGAGCGAGGCGCCTACCGGCTGAGCGGGGACGTCTCAGCCCTCGATGCTCCAGCAACAGTCCATGACGTCCTCGCCGCTCGCATCGACCGGCTGTCGATCGTGGACAAGCGGTTGCTACAGGCGGCTGCGGCTATTGGCAAGGATGTTCCCTACACGCTCCTCAAGAAGATCGCGGGCATGTCCCACGAGAAGCTACGCCAGCATTTGGCTAACCTTCAGGCCGGCGAGTTCCTGTACGAAACCCAGCTGTTTCCGGATATCGAATACACCTTCAAGCACATGCTGACGCACGGCGTCGCGTACGGCAGCCTGCTACACCGGCAACGACGAGAACTGCACCAGCAGATAGCGGAGGCGATCGAGACCACGTTCGGCGATCGGCTGTCGGAGCAGCTCGAGCGACTCGCCCATCACTATACCGAGGCGGGCTGCCTGGAGCGGGGCATAGCGTATTGGGAGAGGGCGGGAATAGCGGCCGCCGAGCGGTCGGCAAACCAGGATGCGATCAGCCACCTCACCACCGCGCTCGACCTTCTGGGGAAGCTCGGCTTTGACACGCCAGGGCGGGCGCGCCGTGAGCTCGACCTGCTGCTGGCGCTAGCTGGGCCGCTTATTGCCACCACGGGCTATGGGGCGCCGGAGGCGGTGGACCTCTACACGCGCGCCCGCGAGCTCTGCGCCCGGCTCGGTGACACGGAACACTTCTTTCCGACGACCTGGGGGCTGATGGCCACGCAGTTATCACGCGCGGAGCACCGGCAGCTGTTAGAGACGACCATCCAGTTCAAGCGCCTTGCCGAGGCCCGGGGGGAGGAGGGATTCATACTCACTGGCGAACGGTTGCTGGGACTCCAGCTTCTGATGTTTGGGCGACTTCTGGAAGCCCGGCCCCACATCGAACGGACGCTCGCACTTTACGATCACAAACGGCATCGACGCCTGACCCTCCAATTCGGACACAATCCTCAGGCGGCCGCCTTGTGCTACCAGGCCTGGATGCTGTGGCTTCTCGGCCACCCCAGCGGCGCGTTCAATGCCGGTCATGAGGCCGTCGCGTACGCTGAAGACCTTGGCCATGCGAACACCCGCGGTCTGACTCTGTTTTTCGGCGGGGTCATGCCCCATCAGTTTTGCCGCGACGTGGAGGCCGTGGAGAGGTACGCCGATACGCTGGTCACCTTTTCCGAGATCCAACACCTGGCAATTTGGCTGGGATTCGGGGTGGCCGTCCAGGGCTGGACAATGGCGCTGCAGGGACAGGGCGAAAAGGGGATCTCACGCATGATCGAGGGCTTTGAAAAGCTCTCCGCCACGGGAGCCAGACTTCACCGGTCCTACCTTCTTGGCCTCCTTGCCGAGGCTTACACCTGCACCGGAATGAATGAAGAGGCGATGCGCGTAATCGACGAAGCACTCGCGTTCGCGGACGAGACCGACGAACGTTGGTGGGTGGCCGAGCTCAACAGGCAAAAAGGGGACATTGCGGCGTCCCTTTACGGCTGGGAGAAGCCGGAAGTAGAGGCCAGCTATTCGAGAGCCGTGGAAGTTGCGCGCCATCAAGGCGCCAAATCGCTGGAACTACGCGCGGCGGCGAGCCTGGCCACCGTTTGGCAAAGGCGCGGAGAGGAGATACGGGCCGGCGACTTGCTGAGACAGATCTACGATCGATTCGCGGAAGGTTGTGAGGAGCAGGATCTAGGCATGGCGTGGGCGCAACTTGCGGAGTTGTGCGATCCGCAGCTGCTGGAGTTGCTGAATTGCGATGGCAGGAAACTCCGGCTCGCTTACAGGCAGACATAGTCTCTTCCGCCGAAATCGGTTCTTGTCGGCCTACATCGATCTCCGGATAGTGCTCTGGGAGCCCGCTGTGGTTGAAAGAGTTTGAGACAAGTTTAGTCAAAGCTGTCAAGAACGCGTCAAAGCCGACATCAAAGCCTCATCAGATGTGATGGGCGCGTATTTTTGATAGAATAAACGGCGTATTAGCTTTTGCTACAGGTCTTCAGTGCTACTCAAGCTCAGCCTTCTGGGCGGCTTTCAGGCCGAGCTGGCCGACGGCGGCGGTGTGTCTCTACCGACGCGAAAGGCCGAAGCGTTGCTCGCGTATCTTTCCATCCCTGTCGGGCGAGCTCATGGACGCGACAAGCTCACTGCCCTGTTGTGGGCGGATCGTGGCGAAAAGCAGGCTCGCCACAGCCTGAGCCAGACCCTCTTTTCGATACGCCAGGCGATCCCCGAGGCAGCCGAATCGATCCTCATTACCGCGGGAGAGACCGTCGCCCTCGATCCAGGGGCCGTCGAGATCGACGTCGCGAAGTTGGAACGGTTCGTTGCGGACGGCAGCCCGGAGGGTCTTCAACGGGCCGCCGCGCTGTACCAGGGCGACCTATTGGAAGGAGTACGTGTCCGAGGGAAGGCATTCGAAGACTGGCTCGAGTTGGAGCGTGCGCGTCTGCGCGGGCTGATCGTCGAGGCCCTGGAAGGACTGCTGGTGCACCAGACCGAGATCGGCGCGGTTCAGCGCGGGATCGAGACGGCCGTCCGCCTGCTGGCCATCGACCCCCTGCAAGAAACCGTTCATCGCGCGCTCATGGAGCTTTATGTACAGGCCGGCCGATTGGGTTCGGCGCTCAAGCAATACGATGTGTGCGCTGGGGCTCTACGAGACGAGCTGGGTGTCGAGCCGGAGCCGGAGACCAGGGACCTCTACCGGGAAATATCGCGGCAACGGTCGACCCGACGGCAAGAGGCGCCTCCCTCAAGTTTGCGCGAACCGACGCCCGCCCCCGACCTCATTGGAGCCGAGCGCAAGCATGTGACCGTGATATGCGCGGACATTGGCACATCACGCCTCGGAGCACACGGCCAGGGGCACGGTCACGACCTCCCGGAGCCGCTGCTCAGGGCTGTACGCGATGCCGCGCAACGATACGGCGGCACGGCGCACCGGCTTCGCGAGGGCGGCGCTGTGGCCTTGTTCGGCACGCCCGTCGCCCACGAGGATCATGCGATAAGAGCCTGCCTTTCGGCGCTGGCGATGCGGGACGCCGTGAACCGATTGGATGCTGAAAACGGGATCCGCATAGGCGTTCATTCGGGGGAGGCGATCGTAGAGGCCGTCGGCGATGACCCACCGTCGACAATGGCAATGGGGCCGACCTTGGAGATGGCCCAACATCTCGTACAGGTCGCCCGTCCGGGCACGATTTATCTGACGGTGCAAACCCACAGGCTGGTGGAGGGTTTCGTCGACGTTCGGCCCGCCGGAACGAGCGACTTGGACGGCGCCGGGAGGCCGATCGAGCTTTTCGAGCTCGTCGCGGGAACGTCGGCCCGCACGCGCTGGGAGGTTCGCGCCGCGCGCGGGCTGACCACGTTCATCGGCCGTGAGGCGGAACTCGACTCGTTGGCCGCGCCGTTGGAGCGAGCCGGAGGGGGGCAAGGTCAGGTGGCGGCCGTGGTCGGTGAGCCCGGCATCGGCAAGTCCCGGTTGGTCCACGAGCTCGTACGATCGGATCGCACTCGGGGCTTCACCGTGCTCGCGACCGGCGCAGCAGAGTACACGAGACACTCGCCCTATCTTCCCGTGAGCCGCTTGCTCAAAGGCTGGTTCGAAGTGGAGGAACGACACGGTTCGGAGGAGACCGGCCACAAGATCCGCGACCGGATCCACGCGTTGGGTGCGGAACTGCTGCCGCTTGCTCCGGCGGTTTCCGCGCTCTTGGATCTGCCCGTGGCGGATCCGGACTGGACCCGGTACACCCCACTCGAGCGTCGAGCCCGCACGATGGATGCCATCAAGGCGCTGCTGTCGGCGAGCGCCAAGATGCGGCCGCTGGTGCTGGTGTTCGAGGATCTGCACTGGATCGACGCCGAGAGCCAGGCTTTTCTGGACAGCCTGGTCCAAATGCTTCCGAAGACCCCGATGCTCCTTCTCGTCACCTTCCGTCCCGAGTACACACACGACTGGGGTGGCAAGACCTACTACACCCAGTGTCGTGTCGATCCGCTACGACCGGAAATCGCGGAGAAAGTACTTTCAGCCTTGTTGGGAGACGAAGGCGGTCTCGCATCCCTCAAGAGGACACTGATCGAGCGCACCGAAGGCAACCCGTTCTTCATGGAGGAAAGCGTCCGGTCGCTCGTCGACGAAGGCGCGCTGATTGGTCGCCCCGGTGGCTACCGGCTCAGTCGGGAGGTTGGCGACGTGGAGGTGCCCGCTACGGTTCAGGGCGTGCTTGCGGCCCGCATCGATCGGCTGGCCGTCGAAGAAAAGCAGCTATTGCAAACGGCCGCGGCAATCGGCAGGGACGTGCCGTATTCCTTGCTGCGAGCAACCGTGGGGACGCCGGACGACATGCTAAGCCGCTGCCTGGCTCGCCTCCAGGCCGCCGAGTTCCTGTACGAAACCAAGCTATTTCCTGATATCGAGTATGCCTTCAAGCACGTGCGGACCCAGGAGTCGGCGTATCATAGCCTCCTGGAGAACAAACGTCAGGAGATCCACCGGAACATCGCCGAGGTGCTCGAAGACAGATTCCCGCAAATCACAGAGACCCAGCCGGAGCTATTGGCTCACCATTTCACGGAGGCGGGCCTCGCGGAGCGGGCCATTGCCTATTGGCACCGGGCCGGCCG
>JBHICL010000180.1:0-6600 GCA_046759605.1 Alphaproteobacteria bacterium
TAGCTCCCGGGTCCGGTTGATCCCGGCGGGTTCCCTCTTTCTCTCAGAGGCACCGGCTCTTCGCGCCGCACGGCGCAAAGGCGCTGCTTGACCGCCGGATCGGGTGCATTAACCAGACCGTTCTCATAAGCCACCACCTGAAGCCTGCCACGAACCACCTCGAGCAGCTCGCCGGGCCGCAGCAGGAAGTCGGGGTTCTTCGGCCGGCCATAGCGCTCGTTCCCCTGGGCAAAGGTCTCATAGAGCAACAAGCCGCCCGTCGCCACCGAGCGAACGAGGTCTTCGAAGAGCGGCCGCCAAAGGTAGTTGGTGGCGACTACCGCCGCGAAGACGCGTTCCCGCAGGGGCCAGGGTGCGCTTTCGAGATCGGCCGCCAGGGCCTCCAGTCGTGGATCGGCGGCAATGTCCGCCAGGCCGGAGGTGTCGATGTCGACTGCGGTTACCGGACACCCGCGCGCCAGAAAGAACCGGGTGTGCCGGCCGGCGCCGCAGGCGAGATCGAGGATTGGTCCGCCTCGTGGGATCAGGTGGGCGTGTCGCACCACCCAAGGCAGCGGACCGCCGGCGTCTCGCCCATGCGCGCGCCCGTCTCCCTCTGGAGGTACTTGTTTTGGCATCTCAAGTATCCATGTTAACCTCATGAAGACGTGTTAACGCGCGAACGACGGTCGGAATGATCCATTTCAACCTCAGATGCGGCAACGACCACGAGTTCGAGGCCTGGTTCCAGAGCGGCGCGGCTTTCGAGAGCCAGTCCAGGACGAATCAGGTCACCTGCCCCATCTGCGGCGACGCCGACGTAACCAAGGCGCCGATGGCGCCTGCCGTCGCGGGCACGAACGAGCGTGCCGGCGCCGAGAAGGCCGCACAAGTCTATTCGGCGCTCAAAGAGCTACGGAAGCAGGTAGAGGCCAACTGCGACTACGTGGGGGAGCGCTTCGCCGAGGAGGCTCGCAGCATCCACTACGGGGAGAAGGAGGAGCGTGGCATCTACGGCAAGGCTTCCAACGACGATGCAAAGGCTCTGACCGACGAGGGGATCGAATTCGCGCGCATTCCCTGGGTGAAGCGCGAGCACTGATCCGCCACGCCGGGCGTTCAACCGCGTCTCGAGCCGACGGCGATATAGTTCACATCCACGTCCCCGGAGATTGACCAGCGATCCGTCAGCGGATTGTAGCTGACGCCCGCGAGGTCGGTCAGCTGCACACCGGCGGCGCTCAGCTCTCGTTTGAGTTCCGAGGGGCGGACGAATTTGCGCCAGTCGTGGGTGCCCCTGGGCAGCCAGCGCAGCACATATTCCGCGCCGATAACGCCGAGCAGCATGGCTTTGGCTGTCCTGTTCAAGGTTGCAACGAACAGCAACCCGCCCGACCGGACCAGCGTGCCACATGCGGCAAGGAACACGGAGAGGTCCGCGACGTGCTCGACGACTTCCATCGCCAGCACGATGTCGTATTGCCCGGGGGCGCCGGCCGCCAGCTCCTCCGCGGTCCCGACGCGGTAATCGATCTCGATGCCCTTCATGGCCGCGTGGTGACGGGCCACCTCGATACCGCGAGCAGCAGCATCGATACCGGTGACGGAGGCGCCGAGCCGCGCCATCGGCTCCGCCAGAAGGCCGCCACCGCACCCGACGTCCAGCACCGACAGTCCAGCCAGCGGCGTTAGGCTCGTCGCGTCGCGATCGAAGCGTCGGCAGACGGTGTCGCGCACGAAACGGACGCGCAACGCGTTGATCCGGTGCAAGGGTCGGAACTTCCCATCCGGATCCCACCACTCCCCGGCATCCGCCGCGAACTTGTGGACCTCGGACGACTCGACGCTCGCCCCGCGTGCTCCCGGCGCCCCCGTCCGGCGCGCTTCGTGCTCCATGGTCCCTACCTTAGGCGGCCGGCCGGTGCCTTATTACGGCCGCTTGCTTCACGGTCCGCAACTGAGTATGGATACGCCGCCCCGGCCGAACAAGGCGCTAGCGACACGCGCGAACGCGGCAGGTTTCGCCCTTCGCGTGTGCCGCGCCTTCCCATGCGGCGGCGGGGCGTGCTACGGCGGGGATCCCATGACCCGACTTGTGATGAAGTTCGGCGGAACGTCGGTTGCCGACCTGGACTGCATCAGGGCCGCGGCGGACAAGATACGCCGCGAGACCGAACGCGGCCACCAGGTCACCGTCGCCGTCTCGGCCATGGCCGACACGACCGACCAGCTCGTCGAGCTGACGAGCCAGGCGAGCCCGCTGCACGACGCCCGCGAGTACGACGTCGTCGTCTCGAGCGGTGAGCAGGTGAGCAGCGGCCTCTTGGCGCTTTGCCTGCAGCATCAGGGCGTGACAGCCCGCTCGTGGCTGAGCTGGCAGCTACCGGTGCGGACGGACGGCGTGCACGGGCGGGCCAGGATCGAGAAGGTCGAGTGCGCCGAGCTCGAGCGCCGGCTTGCCGACGGACAGGTCCCTGTGGTCGCGGGCTTCCAGGGGCTGGGTCCGGATGGCCGTATCACGACCCTGGGCCGCGGCGGCACGGACACGACGGCGGTGGCGCTGGCGGCGGCTTTGGGGGCCGACCGCTGCGACGTCTATACCGATGTCGAAGGCGTCTACACCTCCGATCCCCGCATCGTGACGAAAGCGCGCAAGCTCGATAGGATCACCTACGAGGAAATGCTCGAAATGGCTTCGCTGGGCACGAAGGTGCTGCACGCGCGCTCGGTGGAGCTGGCGATGAAACACGGTGTGCGGGTGCAGGTGCTGTCCTCGTTTCAGGGGACGATTGGCAGCGATACACCAGGCACCCTGGTCGTGGGTGAGGAAGAAATCTTGGAGCAGGTCGAGGTCAGCGGCGTTGCATATAACCGCGACGAGGCGAAGATAACCCTCGTCGGCGTCCCCGACCGTCCAGGCATTGCCGCGGCGACATTTGGCCCGCTGGCGGACGCAAACGTGAACGTCGACATGATCGTGCAGAACGTTTCCGAGGACGGTGGTCTCACGGACATCACCTTCACGTTGTCCCGTGACGACCTCGATCGCGCGGTGGAGCTGCTGAACGAACATCGGGAAAAGGTCGGCTTCTCGCGCCTCGTTCCGGATCCGCACGTGACCAAGGTGTCCGTAATCGGGGTCGGCATGCGCAGTCACGCCGGCGTGGCGCAGCGGATGTTCAAGGCGTTGGCCGACAAGGGCATCAACATCGAAGTAATCTCCACTTCCGAGATAAAGATCAGCGTGCTGATTGCCGAGGAGTTCACCGAGCTGGCACTTCGCGCGCTGCACACCGCCTACGGGCTCGACGCCTCTTAGCCGCCGCCGCGGCGTCTGGCCCTGGGACGGCCGGCTCGGCCGCCGCCCGGCGAGGTCCATGACCTCGGGGCACATGGGACCGAGCCGCCGGGAGCGTTGGTGATGGAGCAGGAAACGGCGACCTGGGGAGGATCGCGCCGGCTGTTGAGACGGCTCCGGGAGATGATGGCCGGACCCGGCTCGGCCCAGGAGCGTCTGGACCGAATCGCCACACTCATCGCCAACGAGATGATCGCCGAGGTCTGTTCGGTTTACGTCCGGCGCGCCGGCGAGGTGCTCGAGCTGTTCGCCACCGAAGGTCTGCGCAAGGATGCGGTGCACAAGACCCGCCTGCAGATCGGCGAGGGCCTGGTCGGCGACGTGGCCGCACACGCCCGGGCGCTGGCGCTCGCCGATGCCCAGAGCCATCCCCAGTTCGCGTACCGGCCGGAAACGGGCGAGGAGATCTATCACTCGCTCATGGGCGTCCCGATCCTGCGCGGCGGACGCGTGCTCGGCGTCCTCGTTGTCCAGAACCGCACCCAGCGCCACTACGCCGAGGAGGAGATCGAGACCCTCGAGACCATCGCCATGGTGCTGGCCGAGCTGGTTGCCGGCGGTGAGCTCGTGGACCCCGACGAGGTCCGCCCCGAGGAGGACCTCGAGCTGTTGCCGGAGCGGGTGGAGGGGGTGAGTCTGTGCCCCGGACTCGCCGCCGGCACCGCCGTCCTCCATCAGAGCCAAGTCGTCGTCGACTCGCATCTGGCCGAGGACGCCGAGACGGAGCTGCAACGTGTCGGCGCCGCCATGGCCCAGATGCAGATCCAGCTGGACGCCATTCTCAAGCGTCCCGAGCTCACCCATGGCGGCGAGCATCGGGACATTCTCGAGACCTACCTGATGTTCGCGAGGGATCGGGGCTGGCGCCGGCGCATCGAGGAGGCCATCGCCTCCGGCCTCACCGCCGAGGCGGCCGTCAAAAAGGTCCGCGACGATTCCCACGAGCGCATGGCCACGGTGAGCGATCCGTATTTGCGCGAGCGCCTGCTGGACCTCGAGGACCTGACGAACCGACTGCTCCAGCACCTGACGGGATCGGGCACGTTCGCCACGGGCGAGCTGCCGCGGGACACGGTCCTCTTCGCGCGGACGATGGGACCGGCGGAGCTGCTCAACTACGAGCGGGCAAGGCTGAAGGCCTTGGTCCTGGAGGAGGGATCGGCCACGGCCCACGTCACGATCGTCGCCCGCGCCCTGGATATTCCCCTGGTGGGCCGCGCCGCGGGCGTGCTGTCGCGGGTCGAGACAGGCGACCCCGTGCTCGTGGATGCTGACAAGGGCGAGGTGTACATGCGGCCGAGCGACGAAGTCCACGAGAACTTCGCCCGAATCCTGGCGGCCCACGACGAACGGCAGCGATCCTACGCCGCATTGCGCTCGCTGCCGGCGGTCACGCGCGACGGCGCCGGGGTCTCCCTCCACCTGAACGCCGGCCTGCTCGCCGACATGCGGCACATCCACGAGACCGGTGCCGATGGCGTGGGGCTCTACCGCACCGAGATTCCGTTCATGGTCCGGGCCAGCTATCCGGACGTGGCGGCGCAGACCGAGCTCTACTCGGGAGTGCTCGATGACGCCGGCGGCAAACCGGTGGTCTTCCGCACCCTCGACGTGGGCGGCGACAAGCTGTTGCCTTATTTCGGCGAGGCGGGCGAGGCGAATCCGGCCATGGGGTGGCGGGCGATGCGGATCGCGCTCGACCGCCCGGCGATGCTGCGCAATCAGCTGAGGGCTCTGCTTGCGGCGTCGCACGGGCGCGAGCTCAACGTGATGTTTCCCATGGTGGCCGAGGTCGCCGAGTTCGAGGCGGCGCGCGCCATCCTGGACATGGAGATCGAACGCGCCGGGAGGCGCGGCTCGCCGCTGCCGCGGGCGATCCGCGTCGGGTTGATGCTGGAGATCCCGGCGCTTGCCTGGCAGCTACCGGCGCTCTTGCCGCGTGTCGATTTTCTCTCCGTGGGCAGCAACGACCTGATCCAGTTCATGTTCGCGAGCGACCGCGGAAATCCCCGGCTCGAGCGCCGCTACGACACGCTTTCGCCACCTGTTCTCACGTTTCTGGCCGACCTGGTGGCGCGCTGCGCCGCGGCCGACGTGCCCCTCGCATTGTGCGGCGAAATGGCCGGGCAGCCGCTGGAGGCCATGACCCTCGTGGGGCTCGGGTTTCGCTCGCTTTCGATGGCGCCCGCCTCGGTCGGGCCGGTGAAGGCGATGACGCGGAGCCTTGACGCCGGCTCCCTGGCCGCCTATGTGGACCGACTCAAGGCCCTGCCTGTCCACAGCGTCCGGGCCCGCCTCAGAGCTTTTGCACAGGATCACGACGTTGTTCTACCCCGGGCATAGTTGCGGCGAGGGGAAACGTCTGCTACTAACGTACCCCTGTCGGGAGTGGGGTATTAAGGTTTCGTTCAGGTAAGTCTGGTTGATTAATAACACCTGGCGGGCACGAATTCGCGCGACCCGGGTCTCGCGCGGGTGGTTGTGCTGTTTTGCCCCCGAGGCAATTGACGGTGCGCCTTAGCCCGCGCTCGTTTCGGATCGACGGTGATAGCGAAGTGCGGTCGGAGCCCATATTGACCCCCGCTCCCACCGAGGGTGAGCACGTCGGCGCGCTTCTGCGCGAGGCCCGGGAGGCGCTCGGGCTGGATCTCCAGGAAATCGCCACGCCTTTGAGGATCCGTTTGGCCTATCTGCAGGCCATCGAGGACGGACGTTTTCACGACTTGCCCGGACCCACCTACGCAATCGGCTTCGTACGGACGTACGCCGACTACATGGGCATGGACTGCGACGCGCTGGTGGCCGGCTACAAGGCCAGCGTTGGCGAGACGGCGGGCCACCAGGAGCTTGTCTTCCCTACACCGGTGCCCGAGGGACGCTTCCCCGGCGGCTCGGTCATATCGCTCTCGGTCGTCCTCGCCGTACTTGCCTTCGGCGGCTGGTTCTTCCTCCAGGACCGCCAAGTGGCCGAGATCGGGCGGGTGCCGCCACCGCCGACGCTCGCGTCGGTGCCCAACCCGACCGACCCGGACGGAACGGCCGGCACAGCAGGCGATGCCGCGGCGACCGGGCCGCGGACCGAGGCCTCGGCGCCCTCGAGCCAGAGCGCGCGGGACACGGATCCGGCCGTGGTCTCGGCGGACAGGCCGGCGGCGACCTCGCTGGCAACCTCGGTTGCCTCGGCGGCGACGGCGGAGATCGGCGGGACCTCGGACGTCGGGGTGGGCATCCCCGAGAGCGGCGCTGATGCGTCCGCATCCGAA
>JBHICL010000181.1:0-6596 GCA_046759605.1 Alphaproteobacteria bacterium
TCTCCTCCGGGGCGAGCTGGAAGTGCTCGGGCCTCACGCCGTAGACGACGGACCGGCCATCGGCCACCTGTGTGTCGGGCGGCAGCGGCAGCACGGCTCCGCCCTCGACGACGACGCCAGCCGCGCCGTCGGCACGCCGCACGTCGCCCGTGAGGAAGTTCATCGAAGGCGAGCCGATGAAGCCGGCCACGAACATGTCGTCGGGATTGTCATAGACCTCGAGGGGATCGCCGATCTGCGCGATCTCGCCTTCACGCATGACCACCATCTTTTCCGCCATGGTCATGGCCTCGACCTGGTCGTGGGTGACGAACACGGAGGTGGTGCGAAACCGCTGGTGCAGCGCCTTGATCTCGGTCCGCATCTGAACCCTGAGCATCGCATCCAGGTTGCTGAGCGGCTCGTCGAACAGATAGACCCGGGGATTGCGGACGATCGCCCGCCCCATGGCCGCGCGCTGGCTCTCGCCGCCGGAGAGCTGCTTCGGGTACCGGTCGAGAAGCGGCGTGAGGCCCAGGAGATTCGCGGTCGCCGTGACGCGCTCGACGATCTCCCCGCGATCGACTTTGCCGATCCGCAGGTTGAAGGCCATGTTCTCGAACACCGTCATGTGCGGATAGAGGGCGTAGTTCTGAAAGACCATGGCGATGTCGCGGTCGCGTGGCGCCACCTTGTTGATGACGCGCCCGTCGATTCGGACCTCGCCGGCGGAGATCTCCTCGAGACCGGCGATCATGCGGAGCAGCGTGGACTTGCCGCAGCCCGATGGGCCCACGAGCACGACGAAGGCGCTGTCCTCGATCTCGAGATCGATGCCATGGATGACCGCGACGGGGCCGAACGATTTCCGGAGGTTGCTGAGCTCGATGGATGCCATGGTCGAATCCTTTTCCCGCGCGCTATCGCTGGACGCTGCGCACGATGATGCCTTCGACGACGAGCTTCCAGACGACCACGACCAGGACCAGAGAGGGCAGCACCGAAAGAAAGATGCCGCTGTTGAGAAGCCCCCAGGATACGTCGGTGTTGCGCGCCAGGGCGGCGAGGACGACCGAGAGCGCCCTGTTCTCCGCGTTGCCGCCGAGGATCAGCGCGAACAGGAACTCCGAGTAGGACAGCATGAAAGCGAACAGCCCGGTTGCGAAGATACTCGGTATCGAGAGCGGCAGCACGATCCGCGTGAACACCTGGAAACGGGTGCAGCCGTCGAGCTGGGCCGCGTCCTCGAGTTCCATGGGGATGCGGCGGAAGAAGACCGAGAGTATGAGCACCGTGAACGGGATCGTCATCACGGTGTGGACCAGCACCAGCGCGGTCTTGGTGCCCAGGAGACCCAGCCACTCGATCGTCATGTAGATGGGCGTCGCCAGCGCCACCGCGGGCACGAGCGGACTCAGCACGATAGCCATGAGGGTGATGGTCTTGCCGCGGAAACGCATGCGGGCGAAGGCATAGGCGGCGGGCGTGCCGACGAGGATATTGATTGCCATCGCGCCCAGTGCGACCAGAGTGCTGTTCACCATGCCGTCCGGCAGTTGTCGGGCGGCGTCCGAGATCATGCTGCGGATCGCGCCCTTGACCTCGTAGCTCGCGGGGATCTCGCCCAGGAAAATGAACCGGAAATTGTCGAGGGTGACGCCGCGCGCGAACCAGTCGGGGGGGAAGGAAAAGATCGACTGGTCCGGGAGCACGGCGCCAAGCAGGCTCAGAAACACCGGTCCCGCGGAGAGGACGAAGACGACGAACGCCGCCAGATAAACAAGGCCTTGGCTCGCGAGCGACCGCGGTTCCATCTACGCCTTCCCGAAGAGGTCCGCCGGCAGCGCCTTCAGGATGCCGATCAGGAGACCAATGGAGATCAGCACGACGATGAAGGCGACCGCCGAGCCGTTGCCGAAGTTGAGGCTGCTGAAGCTCTCCCGCCAGATGTTGAAAGAGAGAAGGATCGTGGCATCGCCCGGGCCACCGCCCGTGAGCGCATAGGTCACATCGAAGCTGGTGACGCCGACGAGGACGTTGAACACCAGCAGGATTACGACGAACGGCTTGATCTGGGGGAAGGTAATGAAGCGGAAGCGTTGCCAGGCGCCGGCGCCGTCGAGCTTCGCCGCCTCGTAGAGTTGCGGATCGATGCTGGCCAGGGCGGCCACGAGAAGGATCGCGGCGAACGGATACTGGGTCCACGTGTGGGCCACGATCACGGTTATCCTGGCCAGTTGCGGGTCGGTCAGCCAGGGGATGTAGCTGTCGATGAGGCCCAGCTCGAACAGGATCAGGTTCAGGATTCCCCAGGACGGGTGGAAGATCCACACCCACAACACCGCGGCGATCGCGCCGGGAAGCGCCCAGGGCAGGATCACGACGGCGCGGACCAGGATACGACCGCGGAAATTGGCCAGGAGAAGCTTGGCGACGCCGAAGCCGATGAGGACGGAGAGCGGCGCGCTGAAGACCGTGAACCGAAACGTGTTGCGGAGCGCCGTCCAGAAGTAGCTGCTGTCGACGACGGCGGCGTAGTTGTCGAAGCCGACAAAGGGCGTGCCCGGGAGCAGCACCATGACCCGGTGCAGGCTGGTCCACAGGGTGTGCGCTACGGGAAACACGGTCAGTAGCAGCACGATGAACAGAACCGGCAGCACCCACTCGATGGGATAGCGCGTGTAATGCTGCTGCACCGCCATGGCGTCGCCTCCGGCGCCGGCGGACCGGGGGCGGTTGCCCCCGGTCACCTTGCCGGCGTGTCGGATCTCGGCCTATTGGCCCTAGTACAGCTTACGTAGCTGCTCCCACTGTTTGGCGCCCTCGTCCATGACCTCCTGGACAGTGGCATCGCCGACGATGGCTTTGGCGAGCAACGGCCGGAACTGAGTGCTCCAGATGCCCGTGAACTCCGTGTTGGTGCCGTTGCGGGCCACCTTCGCCTGGTTCTTGAAGTCCTGGGGATCGATCCAGGCCGACCAGGCCTCCTGGACGTCCGGGTCGTCGAACAATGGCTCGGCGGCAAAGCCCAGGCCTTTCTCCACGGCCCAGCGCTTGGCCACCCGGTAGTCACCGCCGCCCATGAATTCGATGAACTTCCAGGCCGCTTCGCGCCGGGCCGGATCCTCGGCGGCCTTGGTGCTCATCGCGTAGAACTTCGCGAAGCCATAGGTGGAATGGCTGTCGCCCGGCATCGGTGCTATGGCGAAGTCGCCGGCCAGCGCCGAGGTCGCGGCGTTGTTGAGCGAGGCGAGGTTGTAGTTGAACAGGATCGTGAAGGCGTGCTTTCCGGTGTTCATGGACGAGACGACCTTGGTCTCGTGGGTTTCGAGCGCCATCAGCCCGGCGGCATACGCATCCTGCAACCACTGCAAGTGCTTGAACGCCTCGGACTCCGGGTCGTTGAAGACCGGATTCAGCTCCTCGTCGAACATGCGTCCGCCGCGCCCATACACCTGGGCCAGGAACGCGGAATAGAAGTTCGGCAGCTCCTGATTGTATTCGTATAGGATCGGCCTCTCGATCCCCGCGTCCTGGAGCTTCTCGGCCGCGGCGCGAACCTCCTCCCACGTCGTCGGCTGCGGGATGCCGTGCTCGTCGAGCAGCGCCTTGTTGTACTGGAACGTGATGAGGTCGGCGTAATACGAGAGGCCATAGAGCGTGTTGTTATAGGTCATGTCGTTGACCGCGTAGCTGGCCGTTCGCTCGCGATACTTGCCGACCTCGGGAACCAGATCCTCCAGTGGCGCGACCCAGCCCGCCGCCGCCCATTCGGGGAGCCAGTCCTCGCCGGAATAGAGAATGTCAGGTGGATTTTGCCTGAACCTGAGCACCATCGTGTCGTGATAATCCGGCCATGCGTAGTCCGTGAGCTTCACTTTGATGCCCGGGTTCTCGGCCTCGAACTTCTTGATGTTGTCCTGGATCGTGTCGATCGAATAGTTCCAGACCGTGAACTCGAGCTCGATCACGTCCTCGGCACTGGCGGTTGAAGCGCCGCCCATGACCAGACCCGCCGCGGCGACGGCGGCCAGGCCGGTAAGAGTACTGCGTCGGAACAGCTTGGCATTCATGGTATGCGTCCTCCCTTGCTCAGCATGATTCCGTTGAAAGCGGCAAACGCGCGCGGACCACTCGTTGGTCCGCAGGAGTCCATGGAACCGCCTTCGTATTGCGTACATTATACACAAATAAGCGCATTGCGCTGGACACGGTACATCGCGCCCGCGCGAGGTACCGAATTCGTCGCAAGCACACGCCCCAACCGGGGGTATGGCGCTCGGACCCATCCTTTCCCCTTGTTCCTGTTTTCGTGCGCCGGATAGGATAAGGACGTATACACAATGAGATACCAACACATAGTGGGAGGATCTGTTATGCGCAAATCGTTGATTGGACTTGCAGCCGCCGCCGCTCTCGGGGCACCGGCCATGACCGGTGGGGCGGCAGCCCAGGATCTCACGATCGCCACCTCGATGCCGTTCTTCGGATTCCCGTTCTTCGTTCACATGCAGAAGGAGCTGGACGCGGAGGCCGAGAAGCTTGGCGGCATCACCCTCATCACGACGGACGGCGAGAACAGCACGCCGAAACAGACGGCCGACGTGGAGGCCGCGGTCATCCAGGGCGTGGACGGCATCATTATCAGCCCGATCGACGCGGTGGCCATGGCGCCAGCCCTGCAGGCGGCGGTCGACGCCGGCATTCCCGTCGTCACCATCGACCGTCGGGTCGAGGGTGTTCCGGACATCCTGAGCCATATTGGCGCCGACAACGTGAAGGGCGGCGAGGCGCAGGGCCGGCTCATCATGGACCTGTTCCCCGATGGCGCCCGTATCGTCAACCTGCAGGGCCAGCCGGGTTCGAGCCCCGCGATCGATCGCAACGCGGGCGTGCACAACGTACTCGATCAGGCGCCGGACAAGTATGAGTTCGTGGTCGAGCAGACGGCGCAGTTTCAGCGCGAAGAAGGCGCATCAGTCACGGAGGCGATCCTGGCCGGCCTCGACAGCCCGCCCGACGTGATTGTCGCGGCGAACGACGACATGGCCCTCGGCGCCCTCCAGGTTACCGAGGAGCTGGGCCTCGATATTCCCATCATCGGCTTCGACGCGCTGCCGGAGGCGCTGGCGAGCGTGCGCGGCGGCGGCCTGGCTGCGACCATAGAGCAACACCCCGGAGGCCAGAGTCGTGGCGCCACGCAGATACTGGTGGAATTTCTCCGTAGCGGGGTCGAGCCCGAGAAGCTCATCCTGCTCGAACCGATCGCGATAACCGCCGACAACATCGACCAGGCGGAGCGACTCGGCGAGGTTCAGTAGTCTCGGCGGACGGCGGGCCGCCGGGATCTCCGGCCCGCCGTCCCGCCTTCCGACCAACCGTCCGGAGGTAGAGGGGAGCGATGGACGACAGGACGGAGCTGGCCCTGGCCGGCAAGCCCGAGCCGCGAGAATTCGACCTGCTCCAGTTCCTCGCCAGGTATGCGGCCTTCATCTTCCTGATCCTGCTGTTCATCGGCTTCGCCGTGCTCGAGCCGCGCTTCCTCAACCCCCTCAATCTGTTCAACGTCATGCGCCAGGTCTCCATTCTCGGACTCGTGGCCATCGGCATGACCTTCGTGATCCTGACCGCGGGCATCGACCTGTCGGTCGGTTCTCTGTTGGCGTTCGCGGGACTTGTCGGGGCCTTCGTCGCCAAGGGCGGCTTCGCGGACCGGTTTGCCGTCGGCACCGGTGTCGAGGCCGGCAACCCGGTCATTCTGGCCGTGCTTGCGGCGGTGGCGGTCGGCCTCGCCGGGGGCGCCATCCAGGGGCTCGCCATCACGCGGCTCAGGGTGCCTCCCTTTGTTGTCACCCTTGGCGGTCTGACGGCGTTCCGAGGCGCGGCGCTCTTGTTCTCCGGCGGCGGGCCGATCAGCGGGTTCGATCCGTCCTACACCTGGTGGGGGCAGGGCCGTATCGGGGTCTCCCCGTTTCTCGTGCCGGTGCCGGTGATCATGTTTCTCTTCTTCGCCATCCTGGCTCACTTCATCCTGCGCTACACACGTTTCGGCCTGCACGTGTATGCCGTTGGCGGTAACCGCGAGGCCGCGGAGCTTACCGGGGTCCCCGTGAAGCTCATAACCTTCAGCGTCTACGTGATCATCGGCTTTTTCTGCGGTCTCGCCGGGTTCGTGCTGTCGGCACGGCTCAGCTCGGCCGAGGCGGTGGCTGGGACGGGGGACGAGCTTACGGTGATCGCGTCGGTGGTCATCGGCGGGACGAGTCTGTTCGGCGGTATCGGCACGATCTTCGGCACCGTGATCGGAGTGCTTCTCATCGGCGTTCTGAAGAATGGACTTGTGCTTCTGAACGTCTCGTCCTTTATCCAGATGATCGTCATCGGCGTCATCCTCGTCGCGGCGGTTGCCTTCGACCAGTACGCGGCGTCCCGCAGACGGCCCTGAGCCGCAGCGCACGCGTTTTTTGTTGATGCGCGAGAAGGCAAACGGTGGCTAATTGAGGTGTGCGTGTCGTATGCGATGGTGGTCAGTCGCTAAGCGAGGAGAGCAGTGATGGCGGCACGGGTCGAGCATCTCAAGAACGAGCTGATCGAGCGGGTTGCCAGGATCGTTCATC
>JBHICL010000182.1:0-6590 GCA_046759605.1 Alphaproteobacteria bacterium
CTGACGCAGGCAGGCATCGATCACCTCGCGCAAGTCGACCGGGCTTTCCTGGAGCTGATACTTGCCCGCCTCGATCTTCGCCGTGTCGAGGATCGTGTTGATGAGGTCCAGAAGGTGCGTGCCGCTTTCGTAGATGTCGTTGGCATACTCCAGATACCTGGGTTCTCCGACCGGTCCGATCATCTGCTTGCCCATGATTTCGGAGAAACCGATGATGGCGTTGAGGGGGGTCCTGAGCTCGTGGCTCGTGTTGGCCAGGAACTCCGACTTCGCGCGGTTCGCGGATTCCGCCTCCTCCTTCGCCGCCAACAGGGCCTGCTCCCGCTGCATGTGGCCGGTGATGTCGGTATGCACCGAGACGAGGCCTCCCTCTCTCGTGCGATGAGAGCTTGCGCGCACCCATCGCCCGGAGGGGAGCTGTTGCTCGATGACCGTGGCGTCGGGCGAGCGCCACATGGCGAGCTGATCGCGAATCCACATCCCGTCGTCCGGCCCGTCCAACGGGCGTCCGATGCATTCGCCGAGCTTTTGCGCAAGCTCCTCGCAAGTGAGACCGGGTTCGACGACTTCGGCGCAGGTATAGAGTTCCCGGAAACGGCTGTTGCTGAGCACGACCCGGTCGTCCGCGTCGAACAGGATGAAGCCTTCGTTGATGCTCTCGATGGCGTCGAGCAGACGAAGCTCGGCATGCTTAATCCGGGTTATGTCGGTGTGGACGACGACGGAGCCCCCGTCGGCCGTCTTGCGCTCGCTGACCTGTATCCAACGGCCCCCCGTCAGGTGCCTCTCGACCAACCGGTTCCGGCGCCGCTCTTTCGTCAGCTTGGCGAGGAACGTCTCACCGTCCAGCTCTCCCAGCTCGAACATACCGCGCTCGACCGCCGCACGCGCGATATCCGCCCCTCGGGCGCCGGGTTTGAGCAAATCCGCGACCACCGAAAACATGGCCTTGGCGTGGGTGTTGATTGCGACGATACGGTCGTCGGCGTCGATCAGGATGAAACCTCCGTCGAGACTGTCAATGGCGTCACGAAGCCGCTGCTCGGCACGCTTCACGGGCGTTATGTCCGAGTGGATGATCACCCAGCCGCCATCGCTGGTGCGCTGCTCGCTGATCCGGAGCCAGCGTCCGTCGGTAAGCCGCCGCTCGATCCATCGGTTCCCCTGGGCCCGCTCGCGTTGCAGGCGGTCCAGCGCGGACTCGGACGGCAACGGCGCGAACTCGCCGCGTTTCTCACCGCCCATCACCACGTCGAGGTAGTTCGCGCCAGGCCGAACCAGATCCGCGAGCATGGGGTGCAGCTTCTTGTACTCCTCGTTGTGGAGGACGATCCGGTCATCGGCGTCGGTCAGAACGAAACCCGCGGTGATGCGCTCGATCGCGTCGCGAAGACGCCTCTCGGCCTCCTGCGCTTTCCGCTCGGATGCCACGCGGTTCGAGATGTCGCGCATGGTGACGGCGACGGCATCCCCGACCTTGAGCACCTGCATGTGCAGGCAGCACCGAACGCCGTCCAGATCACGTTCCAACGTGAACTCCTCTTCGTGGGGCGCGCCCATCTCCAGTACCCGAACGAAACTCTGGAATCTTTCCGGCGATACGATCTCGCTACCACGGCGCCCGAGCAGCTCCGTCCGGCTTCGTCCAACCAAGAGCGCGCCGTTGCTGTTCACCTCCGCATGGGTGAAGTCGACGACCCGTCCGTCGTCGTCGCGCACCGGTTCCAACAGGAAGAAGCCATCCAGGCTCCCGTCGATCAGCGCACGGAAGCGTTCCTCGGCGCGCATCAGCGCCTCCTCCCGTCGCTTCTGCGCGGTCATGTCGCGGCCGATGGCGGCCACGTGGGTCAGCTTGCCGCGAGCGTCGAGAAGCGGAACCGTGATCAACTCGACCCAAGTCTTGTGACCCGACTTGGCATGGATGAGAACCTCCAGACGGCCAGGCCGGCTGTCATGCAGGACTTGCCGGATCTTCCTGCGCCGCTCCGGATCTTTCTCGAGGGGCCAAAGGATGCAGATCTTCTGACCGATCACCTCCTCTTGGGAATAGCCGGTCAGATTCGTAAAGCCCTTGTTGACATAGCCGATGACCGGTGCCTCGCCTTCGGTACGTGGCATCTCGGCGAGGATGAGCCCGTCGCTGGAGTTGTGCAGCATGGGGAGAAGCAGCTCCGGCGGAAACTGCTCGGCCGGCGCGCTTTGCGCGCGATTGACTTCCCTGTTCATATCAACGGCACCACAACCAGCGCCTTTAAGAGTCCGAAACTTTGGTTTCAGAAAGCTTAACGAAGTTCAACAGAGGGACCGGGATTCGATCATCCCGGCAAGCGTCTCCAGACGGTCCGCCTCCACGGCGGGCTTGTCCCAGCGGATACGCTTGATACGAGGGAAGCGCAGGGCGAGTCCCGACTTGTGTCGCTTCGACGGCTGGACCGAGTCGAAGGCGACTTCGAAAACCAGCGCCCGCCTTACCTCGCGCACCGGTCCGAAGCGTGCGACGGTGTTGTTGCGTATCCACCTGTCGAGCTTGCGAAGCTCCGCATCGGTAAAGCCGAAATACGCCTTGCCGACCGGTACTATCTCATCGCCGCCCTCGCCAGCGCGCCAGCATCCGAACGTGTAGTCGGAATAATACGACGAGCGCTTGCCGTGACCCCGCTGGGCGTACATCAGCACGGCGTCGACGACCAGCGGATCGCGCTTCCATTTGAACCACGGACCCTTCGGGCGGCCGCTCACATAGGCGCTGTCCCGCCGCTTCAGCATCAGGCCCTCGTTGCCGGCCGCGCGCGCGTCGTCGCGGTGCCGGGCCAACTCATCCCAGCTCGAAAAGGCGACCAGGGGGGAAAGGTCCATGCGGGCCAGAGACCGTGACCGGTACCAGGCCTCCAGGCGCGTGCGGCGCGCCTCGAAGGCGAGGGTCCTCAGGTCCTCTCCGTCCTCGAACAGGATGTCGTACAGACGCACGTGCGCGGGATGACGAGCGAGAATCGCGGCGCTCACGGCTTTGCGGCCGAGCCGCGGCTGCAATTCGGCGAAGGGCGCCACCTCGCCGTCGCGGGCGACCAGCAGCTCGCCATCGACGACAGCGTCGAAGTCCATCGCCGCGACGATCTCGGGGAACGCCGCGCCGATGTCGTCACCCGTCCTCGAGTAAATGCGCCGCTCGAGGCCGCCGCCGCCAGCGTCCACGGAAACGAGCTGCACGCGGACGCCGTCCCACTTCCATTCGGCGAGGAAGGCCGCCGGGTCCATGGTGGCGAGCTCGCTGTCGTCCAGGGGGTTCGCCAGCATGAGGGGCCGGAACGCCGGCGCGGGCCCGATCTCGGGGTAAGGCCCACGTCCCTCCAGCCACGCGAAAAGACCCGTGTAAGGGGGCTCGAGGGCGTGCCAGACCTCCTCGACCCGGCCGACATCGACCCGACCCAGCTCCGCAACGGCGGACTTGGCAAGCCGCGCCGAGACACCGACACGCAGGCCGCCGGTGATGAGCTTGAGCAGGGCCCAGCGCTCGGTCGCGCTCATGACATCGAGCCACGCGGCCAGCCGACCCGGCAGCTCCACGCGTCCGGCGGCGTTCAGGGACTCGACGACATCGGCAAGCGCGGGGACCGGCGGCGCCTCGGTCTGCTCCCGAATCGGCCAGATAAGCGCAGCGGTCTCGGCGAGATCGCCGACGAAGTCGTACGACAGACGAAACAGCAGCTCGTCGACGCGGCTGCACGCAAGCTCGCGAATCAACTTTGGCTTGGCGGTACGAAGCACAAGCTCGCCGGTCAGCGCCGCCAGCCCGTAGCCCCGGTGCGGGTCCGGCGTGTTGCCAAAATAGTCGGCCAGCAGGCGGATCTTGGCCGTGCGCGACGGCTCGAAAGAGAGCGCGTCGAGCAAGGCGGCGAAGGCCTTCATTCGCCCTCTTCCTCGCGGCCGAGCAGGTAAAGGGCGCGGGCGTCGAAACCCTGGCCACGCGCGTGATGCACCAGGGCCTCCTCGCGCCCATGGGTCACCCACACGCGCGCGGCGCCAACGTCCTCGAGTGTCGCCGACAGCTCGTCCCAGTCGGCGTGGTCGGATATTACGAGCGGGAGCTCCGCGCCGCGTTGTCGAGCGCGCGCCCGCACGCGCATCCAGCCGCTCGCCATGGCCCGTACCGGATCGGCCATGCGCCGCGACCAGCGGTCGTTGAGCGCCGAAGGCGGCGCGAGCACAATGGCGCCCGCGAGCTCCTCCGCTCCCACGTCGCTCGTGAGCCGCAGCTCGCCGAGAGCGACGCCGAGACTCCGATAAAGCGCGCAAAGGTTGGCCAGGGCGCCGTGGATGTAGATGGGCGCATCGTAGCCCGCCGCCCTGAGCAGCATCACGACGCGTTGCGCCTTACCCAGGGCATAAACGCCGATGAGATGGGTTCGCTCGGGGAATCGCCGTAACGAGCCAAGGACCCTGGCGATCTCATCGGCGGCCGGCGGATGCCGGAACACCGGCAGGCCGAACGTGGCCTCGGTAATGAACACGTCACAGGGCACGGGCTCGAACGCCGGACACGTGGGATCCGGTTGCCGCTTGTAGTCGCCCGAAACGACGATGCGGACACCGCCGTGCTCCAACACAACCTGGGCGCTGCCCAGCACGTGACCGGCGGGCGCAAGGCGGACGCGCACGCCGGCGATACCAACGCTGTCGCCGTAATCCAGCGCCTCAGCCGAGCGCGCGGCGTCGGGTCCGTAGCGGGCGCGCATGATCGCAAGCGTCGCCGGCGTCGCCAGCACGCTGTCGTGTCCGGGGCGGGCGTGGTCCGCGTGACCGTGCGTGATGACCGCGCGCTCCACGGCCGTGCTCGGGTCGACGTAGAAGTTCCCGGGCTCGCAATAGAGACCGTGCTCGGTTACCTTGAGCCACCGTTCGGGATCGGTGGAGTGAGCGCGCATGGGCCCCTCAGCCCCGTCTTGGCTGGAGCGGATTATCGAAGCAGCTGTCCGTGTCGGTAAGGATATTCCCGCTTCCCGCCGGTTCAACCCGACCGGCCCGCGCCTACGGACATGACACCGCCAACGCGTTCGGTCGCCTGCATCGGGGCCATCAACCTCGATCGCAAGGCGATGCTGTCCCAGCGGTTGCGCATGGGCACGTCCAACCCTGTTTCGGTGACGCTCAGCCCGGGCGGCGTCGCGCGCAACTGCGCCGAGGCCGTGGCGCGGCTCGGTCTCCAGGTCTCGATCTGCGGCATCGTCGGCGACGACAGCGCCGGCGCGCATCTTCTGGCCGGGGCCGAGGCCCTCGGCATCGACGTGTCCGGCGTGATCCGGTCGACGCGACATCCGACCGCCGGCTACACGGCCGTTCTTTCACCCGCAGGTGCGCTCGAGGTGGGGCTCGCCGACACGGACATCTACGACGAGCTCGATCCGGACTGGGCGGAACGGATCGGGCAGGCCATGCGCGACGCCCCCATCTGGATCGTGGACGCGAACCTCCCGGCGCCGAGCCTCGAGCGCCTCATTCGCGATTACGGCGGACATGCAATGGTACTGGCCGATCCCGTCTCGACCGCCAAGGCCGAGCGCCTGCGGCCGGTGCTCGCCGCGGTCGATTTCCTGTTCCCCGACCGGGCCGAAGCGGCGCAGCTCGCCGGCTGCCCGGTCGAGACGGTCGATGACGCGCGCGAAGCCGCACGGACGATCCAGCGACTTGGGGCCGGCACGGTAGCGGTCAGCCTGGGCGAGATGGGGGTCGTCGTCGCCCATGCGGACGGCGCCCCCCATTACCCGGCCATGGCGCCCCGCCCCCTGGTCGATGTGACCGGCGCCGGCGACGCGTTCATCGCGGGCTACGCTTTCGCCCTGGCGATCGGAGATGCGGCCAAAGCCTATCGCTACGGCCTTGCGGCGGCCTGTCTCACGGCAGAGAGTGCGTCCTCGGTGGCGCCCGACCTCACGCGGGTCGTGCTCGAGGAACGCCTCGCCGAGGAGCAGACGCGTTGAACGGCAGCCTCGATATCCGTCCGGAAGTCGCCGATGCCCTCGAGAGGGGGCATGCCGTGGTCGCGCTCGAATCGACAGCCATCGCCCACGGCCTGCCCCGACCCGGCAACCTTGAGACAGCGCTGGAGTTGGAGTCTCTGGTAAGGGCGACGGGAGCGGTGCCTGCAACCGTCGGGGTCTTGTCCGGCAAGCTCGTGGTCGGTCTCGACCGGAAAGAGATCGAGGCGCTGGCTGAGACCGACGGGGTAGCGAAGGTGAGCCGCCGCGACCTGGCGCGCACCCTGGTGTCCGGCGCCATGGGAGCGACGACGGTCGCCGCCACCATGTTCGCCGCCGCGCGCGCCGGCGTACGCGTGTTCGCCACCGGCGGCATCGGCGGCGTGCATCGCGGCGGCGCGGAGAGCCTGGATATCTCGGCCGATCTCACGGAGCTGGCACGCACTCCGGTGGCCGTCGTCTGCGCCGGCGCCAAGGCGATCCTCGATCTCGAGCGCACCCTGGAAGTGCTCGAGACCAGCGGTGTCCCCGTGGTGGGCTACGGCGTCGACGAGCTCCCGGCGTTCTTCTGCCGCGAAAGCGGCCTGTTCCTCGAGCAACGCGTGGACACGGCGGAGG
>JBHICL010000183.1:0-6537 GCA_046759605.1 Alphaproteobacteria bacterium
ACTATTCATCAGCATTATCGCGTTTCTTGCGGCGGCATCTCAGGCAGCCATGGCGCAAGAATGGAGCGAGTGGGAGGAGATTGCAGACACCGAGAGCTATCTGGTTGCGCCGCGCGGGTGGGAGGCGCTGAGGATCCGGCGACAGGTTTCCCGCACTTACGGCGCGCGGCATGAGGTGTGGGGCTGGGAGTCGGGCTTGCTCCAGATTCTGTCCGTCAAAGAAGCGATGCGCCCGATCAAGAAAAAAGATCTGGTGGAGGTGGCGAAAAATTGGGAACCTCTGGGCGAAATTCAACTGGAAGTTGACGCTAGCGATATCAAACGTGATAAGAATAAGATTGGTCGTTTCTACTATTTCGAGTCCAATCGCAACAATTCGGATTTGCATTGCTTCGTCTTCCTGCAAAATCTGCCGGCGAACGCACCTCCTCCCGGATATTTCTTTTCGCCCGACGCCGTGGGGGGAAACGTCGGGGGCTTCGACTGCCGGGACGGGAATGCCATTTCGGCGATAGACCATGAGCGCATCATGCTGAGCCATGTGAAGGGCCTGAGGCGGGCGAGGCGTTAGAAGGCCCTGGAACCCCACGCGCCCGCCATACCGATCTCGAGCGCCCATCTCGGGTGCGGGGGGAGCTCCGCCACCCTCCACTGGAGAGACTCACCAGCGAGTCTCGCAGCGTTTGACGGGGTATTTCAGCTTTACCCGCGAGTCGGATAGGCGCATGCTCGGGCGGCCGAGCCAGGTGCTGGCACACCCGGCTCGGCCTGACCACCACCGTCCTAGCCAGGAGGAACGGTAATGGCTACTTCTCACAATAGCACCGAATACCAGATCGAGCCCGTGGAGGGCCGTCTAGGCGCCTACGCGCTGCGTGTGTTGGATCACACAATGGAGCCGCGGTATTTCCCGGGCGGGACCGTCTGCGTGGATCCGGACTTGCCGATAGAGCCCGGAGAGATGTCGGACGTGATCGTGCACCTCAAGCCCGAGAGAGTTGGCGATCGTCCGACGCTGCTGTTGAAGCATTTCATGGAGTGGACGGACGAGTGTCTTGTGCTCGCGGAGTTCAACCCGCAACAGCTTCTCTATGTGCCGTTGAGCCGTGTTGCGGAGGTTCACGTGATCTATGACACGATACTTGGGCCTCGACCGGCTCGCCAGGAACAGGACATAACCATATTCCAAGGCTATCCCATCGTCCTACCTTGATGGGTAACGATCCTCGCAGAGACATCGAGCCCGAGCCCCCAGGGGCCAGGATCGCATCGATGCCGTCGTCGATTATTTCCTCGAGGAGCCTGGCTCAGTCGCCGATGAACGAGAGCCCGGGAGCAGGTCACCGGAGAGCCGCGGGCGCCACCGTCCGCGCGAGTGTGAGCACGTCCACCGCCTCGGCGCCGGCCTCGAGCAGCGCCCGGCTGCACTCGGTCACCGTCGCTCCGGTCGTGTAGACGTCGTCTACCAACAGCAGCCGGCGGCCCTCGATTCTGCTCGTCGCGTCCGCCCGCACGGCGAAGGCGCCGCGCACGTTGCGCCTGCGGGCGGATGCGCTCATCCGCCCCTGGCTGCTCGTTCTTCGGATCCGGACGAGGTGATCCACGGCCGCCGGAACGTCGCAAAGGCGTGCGAGTGCCTGGGCCAACATGGCCGCCTGGTTGTACTTCCGCGCGGCGAGGCGCCAGCGGTGCAGGGGCACCGGCACGATGAGGTCCGTCTGGGGAAGCAGATCGGAGCCGGCCCGCGCCATCAGCCGGGCAAAGGCGGGCGCGCCGTGCGTCCGGTCGCCATGCTTGAAACCGATGATGAGCCTTGCGCTCACGTCGCCATAACGCATCGCTGCGCGCGCGTGGCCGAACGGCGGCCTCTCGCGCGTGCAGGCCCCGCACAGGGCGCTCGCGCCGTGATCGTACTCGAACGGAAGGCCACAGGTTACGCACAGCGGTGGTGCGATGAAGTCGATCTCGCGCCAGCAGTCGCCACACATGGATCCAGACGTTTCGACAGGCACCGAGCAGGCGAGACATTGCGGCGGCAACACCACATTCAGTGCATGATGTGCGGCGCTGAGCGCCCTGGTGACGATGCCTGCAAGGTGCACGCGGAGGATCTGAGCGGCCGGATGGCGCCGAGTCAACGAAGCGCTTGCTTTGTCACACCCGGCTCGACATGCCATATAACGGACATGACCGGGGCGATGGAGATCTTCGACCGGCGCCTGCTGCGTCGGCGCCGCGAGCGCGCCGCCGCCACCCTGGGGGAGCACGATTTCCTGCTGCGCGAGGCGGCGCTGCGGCTGGTCGACAGGCTCGCCGACGTGCAGCGCGCGTTCCCTCTGGCGCTGGACCTGGGCTGCCATACCGGCATCCTGGGAACGCTGCTCGCCGGTAGCTCGAAGATCTCGACCCTGGTGCAAACGGACATCGCCCTTGCCATGGCCCGGCGCGCGGGTTCGTGGGCGGTTGTCGCGGACGAGGAGGCATTGCCGTTCGCCGATGGCAGCTTCCATCTGATCCTGAGCTGCCTCGGCTTGCACACGGTGAACGACCTGCCTGGCGCTCTCGCGCAGATCAGGCGGGCCCTCAAGCCAGATGGTCTGTTCCTGGCGACCTTGTTCGGCGGCGAGACGCTCGGCGAGCTGCGTCAGGCGTGGCTCGAGGCGGAGCTCGGCCAGGAAGGCGGCGTGAGCCCCCGGGTTTCGCCGTTCGCCGATCTGAGCGATGCCGCGGGTCTGTTGCAGCGCGCGGGTTTCGCCCTGCCGGTCGCGGATGCGGACCGGATCACGGTCAGTTATGACGATCCCATGCGACTTATGATCGACTTGCGGGCGATGGGAGAGAGCAACGTGCTCCTCGAACGTCGGCGTCGGCCCACGCGCCGCGCCACGATGGCTGCCGTCGCGGAACGTTACATGGCGAATTTCTCGGGGACGGACGGCCGGGTTCCGGCCACGTTTCATCTCATCCATCTCACCGGCTGGGCGCCGCACCCCTCGCAGCAGCAGCCGCTCGCGCCGGGCTCGGCAAGCAAGCGCCTGGCGAGCGCGCTTGGAACCGAGGAGTTATCGGCTGGAGACAAGGCCGTGCCGCGTAGGCGTATGCACCGGCCCGGATCGCGGTAGGCGCCATGGCAAGCCTCGAGGTATCGCGAACGATCGTCGACGCCTGTCGCTTTGCATGGACGAACCGCCGCGACCTGCTGGATTACGCTGCGTTGCCGGTGGTGGTTTTGTCGCTGTTCCAGGTTCTGGAAGCCAGGTTGCTGCCATCGGCGGAGGCGCCGGACGAGGCGCCGTCGCTCCATTTGAGCTTATTGGCCGATACCATCGTCTACATGGTCGTCTACACCATGTTCTCCGTTGCGTGGTACCGCCGATACCTCATCGGCGTCGAGGGACCGACGGTGGGAGCCGCGTTGCGCTGGAGGTGGCGGCACATGGTCTTTCTCGGTCGTTTCATCATCGTGACGCTGCTGCCGACCATTCTCATGCTTTACTTGGCCGCGTCCGTGGCCGCAGCCTCAACCGGTGGAGCCGGTGCACCGGCGGGTGTTCCGAACCTGCTGATCCTGGTGGCGTTGGTGGCGATTCTTCTCGCCTGGGCGCGTCTGCTGCTCGTCCTGCCGGCTGCGGCCATCGATGACGATGCGAGCCTCGTCCGTGCGTGGCGACTGTCGCGGGGCAACAGCTGGCGAATGCTGGGCATCGCCATTCTGCCGGCGTTCCCGGCCGTCTTGGTCGTGCTGATCGTCACCGCGGTCGTCGCGCAGGTGCTCGGCCTGACGGGTCTCACGGAATCGCTCACCGCCAGGTTCGTTGCGCACCTGATTCAGCAATTGTTGTTGTTCATCGGCACGGCCATCGGCATCTCGGCGCTGTCCATCGCCTACCTGCGCCTTACGGCCGTGCAGGGCCCGAGCGGCACCTGAGATCACGCGCGTCGCCCACAGGTGTGGCAAATTTGAGTCATGCAGGGCCTCGCGGAGCACCCGAGGTCATGCCCGGCGCCTACATGTGTCAAAGTTGAGTCATGCGAGGCGCGCGCTCAGATCAGGTCCCTGAGCGCGGCCACCAAGGGAATGTCCGCCGGCGGCATGGGATAGTCCTTGAGCAGGCCCACCCGCACCCATGCGAGTCGTTGCCCCTCGCGCGCCGTGGGCGTGCCGTCCCAGACGCGGCAGACGAAAAGCGGCATGAGCAGGTGGAAATCGCTGTAGCGGTGGCTCGCGAAAGTAAGCGGCGCCAGGCAGCTCTCGCGGATCTCCACCCCCAGCTCCTCGTGGAGCTCCCGGATCAGGCTCGCCTCCGGCGTCTCTCCGGACCCGACCTTTCCGCCCGGAAACTCCCACAGCCCCGCCATCGGCTTGCCGTCCGGCCGCTCGGCCAGCAGCACACGGTCGTCCGTGTCGAGAAGGGCGACGGCGCTCACCAGGACCACGGGCAATGCATGCTGCCTCAGCCAGTCGGCGCGGACGATCCGGTAAACGTCCACCTGCTGGGCGCCACCGCGCGCGGGAGCGGGTTCGGTGGCGCTGCCCACGCGCGTGAGACCGGCCTTCACGAGCACGGCCGCGGAAGCTCGATTCTCCGGCACCACACCTGCGCGCACACTCGCGAGCGCGCACTCCTCGAACGCGAAGCGCAGGAGTCGGATCACGGCCTCGGTCATGAAGCCCCGGCCCCAGTATGCGCGTCCGAGCCAGTATCCGAGCACGCCTTCGTTGGCCTCTCTATCGAGCCGCAGCGAGGCGTCGCCCATGAACTCGCCCGTCTCCCGGAGGGTCAGCGCGAACGCCATCTCGGTCACGCTTTCCTCGAGCTTCCCCAGCCAGTCGTGGGCGTCGGATTCCACGTAAGGATGGGGGATGTTCGCGGTGTAGCGGGCAACCTCCCACTCACCAATGAGGGCGGCAATGGCGGGCGCGTCCGCGCGTTCCGGCGCACGCAGGATCAGGCGCTCGGTCTCCAGGGGATGGCCGGCGCAGGCGGGATCAGCTGCGGTAATCGGCATTTATCCGGATATATCCGTGCGTGAGATCGCAGGTCCAGATCGTCGCGCGGCCGCGACCCACGCCAACATCCACGTCGATTACGATCTCGGCCTGCTGCATGTGCGCGGCCACGGGGCCTTCGTCGTAGCCCGGCCGCACGCGCCCCCCTTCCGTGATCGGCACGCCACCGATGGCGATGGCCAGACGGTCGCGGTCGGCCTTCTCGCCGGCCTTCCCGACGGCCATGACGATGCGGCCCCAGTTGGCGTCGGCGCCGGCGATGGCCGTCTTGACCAGCGGGGAGTTGCCGATCGTGAGGCCGATGCGGCGGGCCGCGCGTTTTGACTCGGCGCCGGTCACGTTGATCGTGACGAATTTGCTGGCGCCCTCGCCGTCGCGCACGACCTGCTGGGCAAGGTCGGCCGAGACCTCCCCGAGGGCCCGCCTGAAGTCTCGGAGAAGCGGGTCAGTTACGGTTTCGACCGATGGATGCCGGGGACCGCGTCCGGTGGCGAAGAGCAGTGTCGTATCCGACGTCGAGGTGTCGCCGTCGACGGTGATCGCGTTGAACGACGACCGCACGGCGCCTTTGAGAAGCCGTTGCAGGAGCGGGCCGGCGAGCTTCGCGTCGGTGAAGAGGAACGCGAGCATCGTCGCCATGTCCGGCGCGATCATGCCCGATCCCTTGGCGATGCCGCCGACGGTGACCGTCTTGTCGCCGATCCGCGCGGTACGCACGGCGGCCTTGGGGAAAGTATCGGTCGTTGTGATCGCCTCCGCCGCCGCCTTCCAGCCGTCGGCGCGTACGCGAGCGGCAACGCGGGGCAGCGCCTTGGCGATATGGCCGGGTGGTACCGGCTCGCCGATGACTCCGGTGGATGCGATGTAGATCCGATCGCGGCGGCACCGGAAAAGGCGTGCGGCGGCGGCCGTCGTCTGTCTCACCACGTCCCGGCCCCCCTCGCCGGTGAAGGCGTTGGCGTTGCCCGAGTTGACGATGAGCGCGCGCGCCTGTCCCCGCGGCAGGATATGACGGCACCACTCGACAGCGGCCGAAGGACAGCGCGACTGTGTCAGAACCCCTGCGACCGTCGTCTCAGGCGCCAGCCTGGCGACCATCAGATCCTTGGCGCCGCGCCCGCGTTTCAGGCCGATGTGCGCGCCCGCGACCTCCACCCCCGCAATCGGCCCTGGTGTCTCGAGTCGTGGTGGCGCCAGCGGCGATCTGTCTCCCTTGAGGTTCCCCATCTCCCCGCGCCGGCCTCGTGGGCGGCCCTCGCCGCCGGGGCCGCTTACAGGTCAGTTCGCTTCTGTCGGCTCCTGCTCTTCCTCGATCAGCTCGCCATCCAGGCCGAAGCGCTGAATATTCGCGCTCGAGCGCAGCTGGGCGATGTGCGCGGTTATCGCATCGCGGGCCATCTCGCCCTGGATCCGGG
This sequence comes from Alphaproteobacteria bacterium, assembly GCA_046759605.1. Classification (GTDB taxonomy): domain Bacteria; phylum Pseudomonadota; class Alphaproteobacteria; order UBA6615; family UBA6615; genus JBHICL01. Next base: position 6,427 of record JBHICL010000183.1, read on the forward strand.
CGCGCGATTGCTCGAAAGTTGGCGGCTCGATCGCCCGTTTGTCCTCGACCTTGATTACGTGCCAACCGAACTGCGTCTGGACCGGCGCCTCGCTGAACTCACCCACCCCGA
>JBHICL010000184.1:0-6503 GCA_046759605.1 Alphaproteobacteria bacterium
TTGATGGTATACGGTCGCGGCAGCGATAGCGGCCGCACGTAGGTCTTGTAGGAGGCATCGGTCCAGTTCCGCTGGTCCTCCATCTCGTAGGCGTCGCCCTCCATCGTGCACGTGGCCCACAGACCCGGGACGACCTCGTGGCTCAAGGCGCGGATGTCGAAGAAAGGCTGGCTGGGAACGATGTGCAGGGGAAAGCGGTCTTCGACCGTGTGTCCCGTCACGTGCTCCACGCGGACCGGCTGGCCGGCCACCCCGATCAGGGGATGGAGGACAATGAAGCCGGTGCGGTTCGTGAGGAAATCGGTCTCGGCAGTGGCCCGGGCCTTGAACGCGCAGGCGCCGTCGGGCGAGCCGACGATCTCGACCTCATAGCCCAGCGCTTGCTCCTGGTCGGCGCAACGGCCGCGGTAGGTCACGCGGAACCCGGCGTCTCCTTCCTCGATCTCGAGGTCGGAGATTTCTGGGTTGTAGGTCCCCCAGTTCTTGTCGCGGCACAGGAAGGCGATGGCCCGGACGACCTCGGTCCCCGCATAGGAGATGCCCCTCAGCGAACCGTTTTCGAGCACCGCGGAGAGCGGTCCCGTGGACAGCCACCGGCTCTCTCCCCTCGCCTCATCGGTTCCCCAGAGCGCGACGGCGCGGCTCAACGTCGTCATCGGTCACCTCCCGCGGCTTTCCGGTCTCAAACGATCCTGGCCGACATCCATTTGGCGTGACGCAGAAGGTCGCCGTCGGCCCCGAAGGCGCCGATGGCCTGGACGCCGATCGGCAAGCCGCCCGGGCCGGTGAACCCGGGCAGGTTGATCGCCGGCAGATGGAGGAGCGTCCACATCCGGTTGAAGACAGGGTCCCCGGTCTGCTCCAACCCCGCCGGAGCCTCGCCTGGAGCGCTGGGCGTCAGCAGGACGTCGTGCTCTTCGAAGAGGCTCGCGGCCAACGAGCGGCAGTTCTGCGCCAGGGCCACGGCGCGGCCATAGTCCGACGGCGTTGTGGCGCTTCCCGTTGCGATGAGGTCGCGTAGCTTGGAGCTCAACTCGGCCTCGTGGTGCGTGCGCTCGTAGGCGAATGCCCGGGCGGCCTCGAAGGCCATGATGGTGCGCTGTGCCTCGGTCAGGCCGCGAAAAGGCTCGGGCAACGTAACCTCGACGACGGGCGCGCCGGCATCGGCGAACGCCCGGGCCGCGCCCTCGAGCGCCTCCCCGACGGCGGGCTCGGCGGCGGGCCATTCGCAGGTGCGGCAGAGACCGATACGCGGCGGCGTCCCGGGCATGCCCAGCGGCTCCGGCTCGATGCCGAGCAACGCCGCCCGCATGAGGGCGATGTCGTCGATAGTGCGCGCGAACCAGCCCAGGGTGTCGAGGGAATGGGCGAGCTCCTTCGTGCCGGCCAGGCTGTGCCATCCATGGCTCGCCTTGAACCCGACGATGCCGCAGAAGGAGGCGGGGCGGATCACCGACCCGGCGGTCTGGCTGCCGAAAGCGAGCGGCGCCATGGCGTCGGCGACCGCGGCCGCCGAGCCGCTCGACGACCCTCCCGGCGTATGCGCCGGATTGTGCGGGTTGGCGGTCGGCCCCGGCGTGAAATATGCGAACTCCGTACTCACTGTCTTGCCGAGCACGATCGCGCCGGCCCGCCGGACCATGGCGACGCACGACGCATCCCAAGGCGGCGTGTGGCCGCGGTAGATGGGCGAGCCGTACGCGGTCGGCAGATCGACCGTGTCGAAGATGTCCTTGACGCCGATGGGCACGCCGTGGAGCGGCCCCTGGCGTGGCGAGCGGTCGAGCGCACGCGCCCGCGCCGTGGCGCCGTCGGCGTCGAGGACGTGCCAGGCATGGATCCGGGGTTCGCGCTCCTCGATGCGCGCGAGGCAGTCGCGGACGATCTCCTCCGCCGTCGTCGTTCCGCCGGCAATGGCCTCGGCAATCTCGGTCGCGCTTGCCGTATTCATAGGGTCTCTGGTCAGATCACGCGATCGGTCTCGGGGTCGATCAGAATGGTCCGGTTCATGTCGATGCTGAGTTCGAGCGTTTCGCCCGGCCGTTCCACGTCATGGGCCTGGAGCTCCGCCATGACCGGCCTGCCGCCCAGCTTGAACGTAGCGTAGATGCGCGTGCCGGTGGGTTGGATCATGTCTATCGTAACCTTCAACGGCGCCAGCCCGCCGCGCTCGTCGCCGTCGCGGGCCCGGCTGATGTGCTCGGTGCGGACCCCGAACGTCACCTCCCGGTCCACCCACGAGCTCGGTCCGTCCCCGCGCGCCGGCGGAAGCCCCAGAGACACGCCATCGTTGAAACGGACCGAAAGGCCGCCGTTGACGCGCTCGACGATCGCGGGCACGAAGTTCATGGAGGGCGAGCCCAGAAAGCCGGCGACGAAACGGGTAGCGGGGCGTTCGAACAGCTCGAGCGGCGCGCCCTCCTGCTCGATGCGGCCGTCCCTGAGCAGCACGATCCGGTCGGCCAAGGTCATGGCCTCGATCTGATCGTGGGTCACATAGATCATCGTCTTGCCAAGTTCCTGGTGCAACTGTTTGATTTCACTACGCATTTCCTCGCGCAGCTTGGCGTCGAGGTTGGACAGCGGTTCGTCGAACAGGAACAGGCGCGCGTCGCGCACGATCGCCCGACCAATGGCCACGCGCTGGCGCTGGCCGCCCGAGAGGTGGCGCGGGTAGCGGTCGAGCTGGTCCGGGATCTCCAGCATCTCGGCCGCCTGGCGGACGCGGGAGTCGATCTCGGCCTTGGGAAGTCTGCGGGCGCGCAGCCCGAAGGCAATGTTCTCGTAGACGTTCATGTATGGGTAGAGAGCATAGTTCTGGAAAACCATGGCGACGTTCCGGTCGCGCGGCGGCATATCGTTGACGATCTCGCCGTCGATCTCGATGGCCCCGGCATCCGCCTCCTCGAGGCCGGCGATGGTGCGCAGCAGGGTGCTCTTGCCGCAGCCCGAGGGTCCGACGATCACCGTGAACTCGCCTTCCGGGATGTCCAGGTCCACACCGCGGACCGCGTGCAGCGACCCGTAGAATTTTTCGACGCCGGTCAGTCTGACGTTCGCCATGGCGACTACCCCTTGATCGCGCCGAGGGAGATCCCTCGGACGATGAACCTCTGCATGGCCGCGACGGCAAAGAATATCGGCAGAGTGCCGATGAAGCTCATGGCTCCGACCTTCTGCCAGAAGGTCTGCTGGTGGCCGAAGAAGCGCGTGAGCTGCACCGGGAACGTGGTGACCTCGGTGCGGGTCAGGATGAGGGCGAAGATGAAATCGTTCCAGGCGAAGATGAACGTGAACACCGCCGTCGCGAACAGACCCGCCCGGGCCATGGGAAAAACCACGCGCAAAAGCATCTGCCACCGGGTCCAGCCGTCCACGAGAGCACTTTGCTCCAGCTCTATCGGGATGTCCTCGATGTAACCGCGCATCATCCAGATGACGTAGGGCAGGTTGAACGCCGTATACAGCAGGATCAGACCGTGGAAACTGTCGATCCAGCCGAGGATCGCGTACATGAGGAACAGCGGAAAGACGATGGCGATGGGCGGGATCATGCGCTGGGAGATGATCCACAAGGCCAGACCGTCGCCGCCCGTTCGGAAGCGCGCGATGCTGTATGCGCAGATCGTGCCGAAGAACATGGCCAGCAGTGTGCTGGAACCCGCGATGATCAGGCTGTTCACCACGGTCAGCCAGTCCCCATCGCGGATCAGCAACCGAAAGCTGTCGAACGACAGCTCCGAGGGGAGCCAGACCGGCGGCGTGGCGAAGACCTCGTTCGGGCTCTTGAACGCGGTGGCGAACAGCCAGTACACCGGAAATAGGAAAAAGATCGTGATAATGACCGCCGCCGCGTAGCGGCCGGCCTGGCGCCAGTTCTTGCGTCGCTGCCACCAGCGCCTGCGGACAAGCGCCGCGGACGCCGGGGTGGCCATGGACACCGCGGTCATCGGGCTATCTCCACCCGGCGCAACGCGAAGATGACGATGATCGAAAGCAGGACGACGACGATGAACGCGATCGCCGATGTATAGCTCGTCTCGAACTGCTGGAAGCCGAGGACGAAAGCGTAGATGGAGATGGTCTCGGTCAACGTGCCCGGTCCACCCTTGGTGAGCGCCCAGACGATGTCGAAAAGCCTGAAAAGGTCCAGCCCGCGGATGAGCATCACGATCGCTACGACCGGCTTGATCGCCGGCAGCACGATCCTGAAGAAGATGCGCAGGTTCGAGGCGCCGTCGATCTGCGCGGCCTCGACCTGGGAACGGTCCACGTTCGCCAGGGCCGCCAGCAGCAGAAGGAACATGAACGGAGTCCACTGCCAGACCTCGGTGAACAGGATGGCCGGCCACACGAAGTTCACATCCACGGTCCAGGTGATCGAAACCGGCCCGCCCTTGATCCATCCCAGCACCTGATTGACCGGCCCGAACTGGGTGTCGAGCATGAGGCGCCACATGGCGCCGGCGACGATCGGGGATGTGACGGTGGGTATGATGAGCAGGGCGACGAAGATCTGGCGCCCCCACATCCTTTCGATGAACAGGAGCGCCATCAGCATGCCCAGAACGAGCTCGATGGGCAGGGCCACCGCGGTGAAGATCAGCGTATGGGCGATCGCTTCCCACAGCCGGCTATCCTCGAACAAGCGACCGTAGTTCAACAGACCGTGGAACGAGCGGTCTTCCGACAGCATGGTGACGTTCTGAACGCTCACCACCAGCACGTTGATCAGCGGAAATATCCCGATGAGCAGCAGGACCAGCACCGCTGGCCAGATCAGGAGGTATTTGAACCGTCGTTCCGTAAAGCCTCCGGCGGGGCGCCCGAGGACGGCGTTAGAGGTTGTTGCGGAAACGCTCATGGGGCTTCCGAGGCAAGAAGGCGCCGGCGGCGGCTGTGCTTCCCGGTCGTCGCCGCCGGCACAGTGCTATCGCTGCGGGTACGCGGCCGGCTTGCCGGCCCAGTCAAGGTATGCCTCTTTCTGGGTGTCGACGCCGATCCGTTTGGTAATGTCGTTCCATTCCTCGGCCGCCTGATCCAGCATCTCCTTCGGGTCCGCGCCGCCGAAGGCTGCGGTGATGGCCCGCGTCAGCGATTCCTCATACAGGAAGGTGCTACGGATCGAGAGGTCCAGGAGCCCGCTGTCGGCAGCCGCCTGCAGCGTCTCCAGGTACTCCTTGGCGGTGCCCCACCGCGACTGGTACTCCTCGTTCTCGAAATGAGAGGTCCGGAAGGGATCGCGTAACGCGTATGGGAGCTGCACGCGCTGGAGACTGATCTCCTTGCTGTTCAGCCACTGGGCGAACAGATAGGCGGCTTCCTTGTTCCTGCTCGTCGATGCGACGGACAGGGAGAACCCGGCCGCGAGCTGTGGCGCGCCGCCGGGAGGCAACGCGTATCCCACCTTGCCTTCCACCTCCGACACCGGGACGAAGGACAGGATGTCGGGATCGAGAAAGCCATCCGACCAGCGGCCCGGCGGCGGCCACCAGCCCATCATCGCCAGGTCGCCGGCGAGCCACGCGCTCAAGGTCTCGATGGGGCCCCAGGCCTCGACGCCCGGCGGCATGAACTCGTGCTCCGCGACCATGCCGGCCAGGGTCTTCACCCCCGCGTCGCTGTTGATCTTCGCCTCCATGGTGTCGGGGTCGAAGAACTCGCCGCCCTCGACCCGGAAGCGCTCCTCGAAGTAATAGTGAATGTGGCCCGGTGCCCGGATCATCGCGGAACCGTAGAAGCCCTCGTGCGGGGGATTCTCGGTGAAGTACTGGCTGATCTCGAGGAACTGCTCCCACGTCTCCGGCGGCGCCAGTTCGTAGCCGAACCGCTCCTTGAAGGCTGTCTGGCGCGCCGGATCTCCGAACAGGTCCTTGCGGTAATACATGATCAGGACGTCGCCGTCGTCGGGGAGCCCGTAGACGGTTCCCTGATAGGTCATTTGATTGTCGCGGTAGACCGGTGCGATGTCCTCGAGTTCCTCGCGATAACCGTACTTGTCGATGAACGGGTCGAGGGGTTCCAGGACGCCCGCCTCGGCCAGATCGGGCAGCCAGGCCGGGACCACGTTCAGCAGGTCGAACGCGCCCGTGTTGGCGCGGTGCTCCGCGAGTGTCTTTGTAAAGAGCTGGTCGATCGCGATCTCCACAACGTTGATCTTGATCCCGGTCAGCTCCTCCCACTTGGGACCGGAGAACAACAGCGGATCCTGTGCCTGCAGGGCCGCCTCCCAGGTGATGTTGAGTGTGGTGCCGGAGAACTGCTTGGCTGCCTCGACAGCCCTCTCGGCCGCCGATTGGGCCCATGCCGCGCCCCCCGCACCTACGGCAAGTGTCGCTGCCACCGCGACAGACAACAGCGGTCGACTGTGTGCCATTCTTTCCTCCCACTCTCTTGCGTTCGACTGTCCGCCGAGCGCGGTTATCGCGGGTCGCTAGCGGACCTAGCGTCCGTACCGCGTACGATAGCCGTCCAGCTTGGCCCGCCACGCCGCGCTCTCGGTG
>JBHICL010000185.1:0-6484 GCA_046759605.1 Alphaproteobacteria bacterium
GGCATGCACCGGTCGCCGGAGTATCCGGTGTAGGGGTAGAGCGGCTGACCCTCGCGGTGGATCGCGTCCTCGAACTTGCCGCCGACCGAGAGAGAGATGTAATCCACCCCGAGCTGGGCCTTGCGCAAGGCGATGAGCTTGGCCTCCTCCACCGTATAGCCGTCCTTGATGCACTCCTCGGCGAGAAACCGGACGCCCACCGGAAAGTCGTCGCCGACCTTCGCCCGGACCGCGGCCATGACCTTGCCGAACATCCGGAGCCTCCCCTCGAGGGTGCGCCCGGTGTACTCGTCCCGGCGTGGGTTGAGCTTCGAGATGAAGGACGAAAGCGTGTAGGCGTGCGCCGAGTGCAGCTCCACCCCGTCATAGCCGGCCTCCCGGGCCCGCGCCGCGGCGGCGGCGAACTGCTCGATGATCGCGTCGATGTCCTCCGTCGACAGAGTTTCGATGGTCTGGCGCCAGCCCGACCGCGCCACTTTCATGAAGTGGATGATTTGCGGCACGATCTTGGAATCGGAGCTCTCGTGCACACGCCTCGCCAGCTCGCGGTGACCGGGGATAAAGGCGTCGTCGCCGATTCTCACGAGTGGTCCCGACTTGTAGCCGTGGATCGCCATCGCCTCGACGACGATGAGACCCACGCGGCCCTGGGCGTAGCGGACGTAGCGGTCGATGACGTCCCGACCGACGTGGCCGTCCTCGCTCGACAGGCGCGTCACCATCGCCGGCACGAGCACCCGGTTCGGGATCACCATGCCGTTGATGTCGAGGGGCTCGAGCAGCTTCACTGTCGCGCTCCCTCCGCCCCGGCGGCGCTGAGCGTCTCCGCCGCGATCACGAGCTTCTGGATCTCGCTCGTGCCCTCGTAGATGCGCAGGGCGCGAATCTCGCGGTAGAGCCGCTCCACCGGGGCGCCGGACACGACCCCCAGACCGCCGAAGATCTGCACCGCCTCGTCGATCACCTCTTGCGCCGCCTCGGTGGCGAAAAGCTTCGCCATCGAGGCTTCGCGCGTGACCCGTCCGCCGTGACGGTCCTTGGCCCAGGCCGCGCGGTATATGAGAAGCGCCGCGGCGTCCACCTTGACCGCCATGTCGGCCAGCTTGGCCTGGATGAGCTGGTGCTCGGACAGGCGCTTGCCGAAGGTCTCGCGCACCCGGGCGCGGGCGACGGCCTCGTCGAGGGCGCGGCGCGCGAAACCCAGCGCCGCGGCGCCCACGCTCGCGCGAAACACATCGAGGGTGGCCATGGCGACGCGAAAACCGTCGCCCCCCTCGCCGAGGCGCTGCGCCGCCGGCACGCGGCAGCGTTCGAATGCCAGCGTGCCGAGGGGGTGTGGCGCCATCACGCCGATGCGCTCGGTGACCGCCAGCCCCTCGGCATCGGCGTCGACGACGAAGGCGGAGAGACCCTTGGCGCCCTCGGCCTCGCCGGTGCGGGCGAAGACGACATACTGGTCGGCCAGGCCGGCGTTCGAGATCCACGTCTTGGTGCCGTTGATGACGAAGTGATCGCCGTCGCGCTCTGCCGTGGTGCTGAGGCCGGCCACATCGGAGCCGGCGTCGGGCTCGGAGATCGCGAAAGCGGCGATGCGGCGGCCGTGGGCCACGTCCGCGAGATAGGTGTCCTTGAGCGCCGCGCTGCCGAAGAGCGATATCGGCGCGCTGCCCAGGCCCTGCATGGCGAACGCGAAGTCGGCGAGGCCGGAACGACGGGCCAGGTTCTCGCGGATGAGGCAAAGGCTACGGACGTCGAGGGTGTCGAGCAAGCCGCCATGGCTCGCCGGCACGCAATACCTGAGCCAGCCCGCCGCGCCGAGCCGGCTCACGAGGTCCCGCGAGGCGCCGTCGACGTCGTCCTCCTCCCCTTGCGCGCGGGGAGCTATCTCACGGTCGCTCCAGGCGTCGAGCTCGACGGCCAGCTCGCGGTGACGGTCCTCGAAGAAAGGCCAGTCCCTGTACGTCTCGTCCGCCATCAGTCGCCCTCGAAACGGGGCTTCTCCTTGGCCACGAACGCTTCGTAGGCGCGCCTGAAGTCGTTGGTCTGCATGCAGATGGCCTGGGCCTGGGCCTCCGCCTCGATGAACCGGTCGAGGTCCATGCTCCACTCCTCGTTCATCATCGTCTTGGTCATCCCGTGGGCGAAGGTGGGGCCTGAGGCGAGGCTCCGGGCCAGGGTCATGGCCTCCTCCTGAAGCCGTTCGGGGGGCACGAGCCTGTTGAAGAAGCCCCAGTCCGCGGCCTCCTGTCCGCCCATGGTCCTGCCGGTGAAAAGCAGATCGGCGGCGCGACCGTGGCCGACGATGCGCGGCAGCATCGCCGCGGCTCCCATATCGCAGCCTGCAAGGCCGACGCGGGTGAAGAGAAAAGCGACCTTGGCGCGCCCTGTGCCCAACCTCATGTCGGCCGCCATGGCAAGGCAGGCGCCGGCGCCGGCGCAAATGCCGTCGACGGCGGCGATGACCGGTTGTGGACAGCGGCGCATCGCCTTGACCACGTCGCCCGTCATGCGCGTGAAGTCCAGGAGCTCGGGCATGGTCATGCGCACGAGCGGGCCGATGATGTCGTGCACGTCGCCGCCGGAGCAGAAATTCTCCCCGGCGCCGGTGATGACGACCGCCTTCACCCCTTCGACGCGGGTGAGGGCGCGAAAAGTATCCCGCAGTTCGGCATAGCTTTCGAAGGTGAGCGGATTCTTGCGCTCCGGGCGGTCGAGGGTGATCGTCGCGACCTGCTCGTCGAGGCGCCACGCGAAGTGGCGGGGGGTGATATCGGTGGCGGCGGCTTTGTTCACGAGGCCCTGCTCCCGTTTCGTGCGCGACCGTCCTCGGCCGGCAGCGACGCCTTGAGGCGGTGCAGCATATCCATGAGCGCCATGAGATCCCGGCGCTCCATGCGCGCGAACATCTCGTTGATCCAGCCCGCGTGGACGGGCGTCATGCGCTCGAACGCGCGTCTCCCGGCCCGGTTGAGGCGCACCACCTGGGTGCGCCGGTCGTCCGGCGCCGGACGGCGCTCCACCAGGCCCTCGCTGACCAGGCGGCCGATGAGGCCGGTCACGTTGCCGTTCGAGACCATGAGACGGCGGGACAGCTCGCCCATGGTGAGGCCGTCCGGGGCGCGGTCGAGCTGTGCCATGAGATCGAAACGGGCGAGGGTGATGCCGAACTCCTCCCTGAGTCGGCGCCGCACGTTCGCCTCGATGCGGGTCGTGCAGGTGAGCAGGCGCAGCCACAGGCGCAGCTCCAGCCGGTCGTCGCGACCCACCCCGGTCTCGAAGCCGTCGTCCGTCGCCGCCCGCGGGTCGAGACCCAGCTCGTCCATCACATCACCTCGCCGCCGGCGATGGCGATGGCCTGACCGGTGATCGATGCCGAGCTCGGCAGGCACAGCCAGGCAACGGCTCCGGCGACCTCGTCGGGGTCGACGAGACGCTCCTGCGGGTTGTGCGCGGCTATTCTGGCCAGGACCTGGTCCTCGGTGGCGCCGGTCTTTGCGGCGATGCCCGGGATCGAGTCGCGGACGAGGGCGGTGTCGGTGAAGCCGGGGCAAACGGCGTTCACGGTGACGCCCGTCGTCGCCAGCTCGAGCGCCAGCGCGCGCGTGAGGCCGATGACGCCGTGCTTGGCGGCGCAATAGGCGGCGACGTAGCGGTAGGCCTTGAGCCCCGCGGTCGAGGCCACGTTGACGATGCGGCCGTAGCCGGCCTCGGTCATGGCCGGCACAACCGCGCGCGCGCACAGATAGGAGCCGGTGAGGTTGAGCTCGATGGTGGCCCGCCACTCCTTGGGGGCGGTGCGTTGAAAGGGCGCGCTCGCGGTGCCGCCGGCGTTGTTCACGAGGATCGACGGCGTGCGCCGCTCGCACGCCTCGGCCATGACCCGCGCGATCGCGGGCTCGTCGGTCACGTCGGCGAGCGCCGCGGTGGCCGGGACCGTGAATGCGCGCTCGAGCTCCTGGCAACGGGAGCTGAGGGGCTCGGCGTTGCGTCCGACGAGGGTCAGCTCCGCTCCCCGCCGGGCCAGCTCGCGGGCGATGGCGGCGCCGATGCCCCGGGAGCCACCGGTGACGATCGCATGCTGTCCGGCGAAAGGCCGGACCTCGGCCCCGGTTTCCGTCCCGGGGCGTCCTCTTTCGTTGGGCGCGGTTTGCTTGTCCGCCATGCCGATGCCGCCGACGGTCTGTCCTGCTGAATTATATTTTAGATATAAACTATTATCCCGCAAGTCTAGTCTGAAAGTCACTTTGAAAGATCTCCCGGTCCAAGAGCGCGATCACAGCAATGCTCCTACGCGGCTCATGGCGATGCCGCCTTCACGACCTGGACCCTATTGTCGGTGAGCCGCGGCGACAGTTTAAGATAGACGACGCCTCGGATGGTTGAGAGCCCTAGCGCAGCGGCGAAACGAAGAGAGTTCTGAAGATGACAGAACTTCTTGAAAAGGCATTGTTGGATCCGACAGCCGTTTTCACTTCGCCGGAAGAGGTCCTGGCGCGGGCGGACCTGAGCAAGTCCCAGAAGCGGCTGGTGCTTCGGCGCTGGCTGGAGGATGCGATCGCACTATCCGTCGCGGAAGAAGAAGGAATGGTTGGAGGTGAGCCCTCGCTCATCGAGCGCGTCTGCGAGGCCCTTTCGACGCTGGATCGAGATGCGCGTTCAGCGTGATGGCTCCCGAGCGCCGGGGCCTTCGGTGCCGATCTGTCGGCGTTCGAGAACGAGACTCCTGTCTTCAGCCGCAACTGGAACGTCGCGATGCCACGGCAGCTGGTCTGAATGTCAGGATGTTCCAGGCGATACCGCGAGGCGCGGCCGCGCGTCTGTGGCGCCGGGGATCATCGCCAACTCCAGGTTTAGTCCTCCGGCAGCCGGTGGCCGCGGTACTCCTCGCGCAGCTTGCTCTTGAGCACCTTGCCGGTCGCGCCGATGGGCAGGGACTCGACGAAGACGATATCGTCCGGCAGCCACCACTTGGCGATCTTGGGCCGCAGGAAGTTGATGATGTCCTCCTTCGCCGGTTGCGCCTCGGCGGCCGGCACCACGAGCAACAGGGGTCGCTCGTCCCAGCGCGGATGCGGCACCCCGATCACGGCCGCCATGTCCACGTCGGGGTGCTTCATGGCCAGGTTCTCGAGGTCGATGGAGCTGATCCACTCGCCCCCCGACTTGATCAGGTCCTTGGCGCGGTCGGTGATCTGCATGTAGCCCTCGCCATCGACGGTGACCACGTCGCCGGTGGCGAACCAGCCGTCCTCGTCGTGGACTTCGGACCGGTCGAGGCGGTAGTAGCCATCGCAGATCCACGGCCCGCGCACCTTGAGCTCGCCATAGGACTTGCCGTCCCGGGGCACCGGCTTGCCATGCTCGTCGGCGACCTCGATCTCGACGCCGAAGACGGGGAGACCCTGCTTGGCGCGGACCGCGAGCCGGTCCTCGTCGGGGAGCTGCTCCACATGGGGCTTCAAGGTGTTCACCGTGCCCAGGGGGCTCATCTCCGTCATGCCCCAGGCGTGACGGAATTCCACCCCGTATTCCTTCTCGAACGTCTCGATCATGCTCGGTGGGGCGGCCGAGCCGCCGACGATCATGAGATCGAGCCCGTCCAGGCGGTGTCCCCCCTCCTTGAGGTGCTTGAGAAGCCCCATCCACAGGGTCGGCACGCCGGCTGTCATCGTCACGCGCTCGCCGTCGATGAGCTCGTACAAGCTGGCGCCGTCCAGCTTCGGACCCGGAAGGATGAGGCCGGCGCCGGTCATCGTGGTGGCGTACGGTATGCCCCAGGCGTTCACGTGGAACATCGGCACCACCGGCATGACCCGGTCCCTCTGGCTGAGCCCCATGGCGTCTGGCATGGCGATGGCGTAGGAATGCAGGACCGTGGACCGGTGGCTGTAGAGCACGCCCTTCGGGTTGCCCGTGGTCCCCGAGGTGTAGCAGAGCGAGGACGCCGTATTCTCGTCCAGTTGGGGCCAGTCGAACGCGTCGGAATGGCTGGCGACCAGCTCCTCGTAGCACAGCGCGTTCGCGATGCCGGTCTCCGGCATGTGCTCCTTGTCGGTGAGCACGACCACGCCCTTGACCGTGTCGAGCTTGTCGATGATCGCCTCGACCAGGGGCACGAAGGTGAGGTCGACGAACAGATAGGCGTCCTCGGCGTGGCCTATGACATAGGCGAGCTGGGAGGGGTGGAGGCGCGGGTTCATGGTGTGGCACACCGCCCCCATGCCCGGGACGGCGAAATACACCTCGTAGTGCCGGTAGCCGTTCCAGGCGATGGTGCCGATGCGGTCGCCCGCGCGCACGCCGAGACCGGCGAGGGCGTTGGCCAGCTGTTTGCACCGCTTGTGCGTATCGGCATAGGTGGTGCGGTGAATCGGGCCTTCGACCGTGCGGGAAACGATCTCCCCGTCGCCGTGGATGGTGGCCGCGTGCTTCAACAGCGACGAGACGAGAAGGGGGGTGTCCATCATCAGTCCGCGCATCGGGT
>JBHICL010000186.1:0-6479 GCA_046759605.1 Alphaproteobacteria bacterium
ATCAGCGAAGCCTGCACCAACGCTGTAACCAGCGAATGATACGATGGTGCCGACGCCCCAAATCTCGAGGTCTTCGCCCTCATCGTTATTGGGTGGGTTCGGCTCGGACGAGCCAAATTCACCGACCGCGGAGAGGATCACTGAAACATCGTTGAACGTCTCCTGAAAGTTGCCACCGAGCGAGACGACCTTCTCGAAGCTGCCATCGTTGTCGACAGGGTCGGCGCCGCCACCCTGGGCTCCGTTGTGGCCAGTATCCGGAGTCCAGGAGAAACCGCCTTGAAACCCCTTGAAGCGCGGCGTGAAGTAGATCGCCTTTGTGGCGTCGTCGGTCTCCTCGATCGAGGGGGCGGCCAGGGCGTCACCGAAATCGAAGAATACATCCGTCGGGCCGTCGAAGCCGCCACGGCCTTGAAGAACGTCCTCGGCGGCCACGAACATACGATCGGCAGCACCGTCCTGATCGCCAAACTCCGTGCGTCCGAAGCGGTCGTGGGCTATGAATATCCACGTTTCGTCAGCGTTCAGAACGTCGTCGGTCTGGGTTTGGACTTCGATCGACAGACCGTAGCGGAAGCCGCGGTCCGAGGTGCCCCGTGCGTTGAAGCGCACCTCCGACTCATCGGACTGGAAATCGTAACCGCGACCTTTGCCGTCCACTTGCTCGTCCTGATCGGCGCCCTGGACCGTGAACCGAACGGTGCCGTCAATCGTCAAGTCCATATTGCCGCCAATGGTCGGTGTCGGTACCGCCTCTTGAGCTCCAGCTGTGCCTCCCAGGAGCGAAGCACAGAGTACTATGCTCGTTAGCAAGCCTTTCTTCATGATGCCATCCTCCCACATCTAGACTTGCGTCCATATTTCACTCTCGGTGCCGCTGCCCGCACGTCCACCACAAGGCCAGAACAGTCCAAATGTGGGGTCTTGGAGGCGTGGTTCCGGCCAGGCCTTGGAAGGGTTCCCGTGGACATAAGCAGCGGAGATGGACCGGCTAGGACAACGTGGCTATGGACACAATGATATGTATCAAACCGACAGAACGACTTACGTATTTTTCACTGGTCGACGTGTCCATAGGACTGTCTTCAGCGCGGACAGAGGCGAGCGTTTAGAAGCGTTATTAGACAGCAGCAACCATGTTCAAAGTTGAATTGTTATAAGTTAAATGTGTTCTCGAACAGTCAGGCTTTCGCCCTTTTTCAATCAGCCGCCGACGCTGACCAAAATTGAATTGTTCTAAGTTGAAAGTGTTCGCGAACAGCCGGGTTGTCGTCCTTCATCGGGCGCGCCAGTACTCCGTGCTGTGTTTCATTGGTCGGCGGAAAACCTTCCCCCAATCCGGCGGCAGGCACGGGAGGCCGTAGGCGCGCTGATCGCCGCCGCTGTTTCAGTCAAGACCAGTGCGCACTTCGCAAGAGACGGAGAGGCTTTTCCCCCCTTCTTGTCAGATGCATCCGACGCCCGTGCCCAGTGACATGGGTGTTGCTTCTTCGTCCAGCCGATTGTCCTCAACGCTCGGCGTGTCCGCGACGGCCGCCGGCTAGTCAGCAACGGTCTACGCGGTCGCGCGGAAATGCTCGAACATTGTCCAAGCGCCGATAAGCAGAAAGCCGAAGCCGGCTATCAGCTTGAGCGGAAGAAATTCGAGGTAGCGTGCGGCCAAGTTGCCGACGATCACCGCCAAGCCGGTAGCAACCAGAAGAGCTAACGCGGCCGCCGCGAAGACGAGCGTTGGGCTCAGTTGTCGATTGGCTGCGAACAGAAGGATCGCCAGCTGGGTCTTGTCCCCAAGCTCGGCGGCAAGGATCACGGCGAAGATGGAAGCGAACTGGAACATTGAGATGGATCCCTCAGTAGTGCCTTGCTCGACCGAGCAGACTTACAAGAGTCGATGCTGAGACCATAATGTCCGGTGCGCCACGCCCAGCGTCGCGCTTGGACGAACCGATCGAATGCGGAAAGGTGATTTGGCTGTCGTTGATGTGTGTCAATGACAGGCCCGACGTTGTGGCGTATTGAGTTGCCTGCTCTCTGCGCTCGAAATGCGGAGGGATTTGTCGTGGCGAAAGCCTTCGTGAACGCACTGTTCGGCGTCCTTCTTGCGTGCTCCTTGATGGCGTATTCGGGCCCCTCGGCGGCCGGTCACCTGGGTCAGACGCAGACGGCCGACGGGATGGACATTTACCTAGGTTTGGTGCCGGCCGCCGCGTTGCGGCAAAGCCCGGATCGGTACCCAGGCCATGAGCAAGGCAAGATTCCCTCCGGCAAGCACGTCTATCACGTGATGCTGGCCCTGTTCGACAGGTCGAGCGGTCAGCGCATCACCGACGCCATCATCAACGCCAGGGCCGCGCCGCTGGGTCTTGGCGGGCCGCAGCGGCATCTCGATCCGACGCTCGTGGCCGGCGTGATCACCTACTGCAACTACTTCCGGATCTCGCCCTTGGATATCTCCGTCATCGAGGCCGAGATCCGCCGGCCGAACGTGTCCCGCGCGACCCGGGTGAGGTTTGTGCTCGAACCTCACCGCGAGTGATCGAGGGTGCGATAGACAGAGGAATCGGTTCACGGCCCGCTCGACGCACGTCCGGTCTGCGCCCCCGGACACACAAAGGTTCGAGATGATTCAGCGATTAGCACTAGAAGCGCGCCGATGGCAGATCCCGAAGTCCTGGCGAAACCTCAGCTGGCAGAGCATTTTTGCTGCGGTCGTCTACCCGCTGCTCGGCCTGATCGGTTTTGCCGCCGCGCTTGCGGTCGGCTTCGGCTACTCCAACATTCACATCTACTGGTGGTATCTGCCGCTCGCCCTGGGTGCCGCTGCTCTGTGCCTATTCCTATGCAACCAGGGAATCGGTCCGCTGCACCGCATCTGGCAGCATCGTGCGGGCCAGCTGAAGGCGCCGGTGCAGTTCCTCATCGGTCTCAACTGCATCCTCGCCATGCAAGGTAAAATTCGCGACTGGGTGAATTACCACGCCCAGCATCACCGCTATTCCGACGGACCAGGCGATCCGCACAATCCCGCGGAAGGCAGATTATGGGCTTGGATCGGCTGGGTGATCTGGCGCGACCCCGAAGACCTGAGACGGCCGATGGTGCACTGGCTCAAGAACAACCGTATCGTCGGCTTTGCCGACAGATATCACGTACCGCTGTCGCTGACCGTGCATGTAGGCGTCCCCCTGAGCTTCTATCTTCTCGTCTGGGCTTTGGGTGGGCCGCTGATTCTCGTGCTCCTGGTGCACACGGCAACGATCATTGGTCGCGGCGTGCATTTCCACGCGACGACCCTGGGCGTCAACGTCGTCGGCCATGTCAAGGCCCCGAAATGGCTGACCTGGACTCTAGCTGTTCTCACCGGCGGCGAAGCCCTGCACACCCACCACCATGCCTATCCGAAGAGCATCCTGCATCTGCCGCAAAAGGGCTTGCTGAACCGGCTTGTGGACTACAACGGCACCATTCTGCTTGTGCTCGGCAAGCTGGGGCTAGCCGGGGATTTTCACATTGCCCCACAGTTCTTGGCAAAGCAGAAACCCGTCGAGTTCGGGAGATAACGTCCGTCGCTTTCAGACCCAAATTCCGGCCGATTTCATCGATCGGACGCGGACGTCGGGGTCATTTCCGAACCGCCAGCAGGCGACGTGAAAAGTTCCTCGTCAACGGGGATAGCCGTCCCTTCTCTCACGCCAGCGTAAAGGAAAGATCCAAAGGTTCTGACCTCCTATTCAAGCTGCTCGTTGACACCACGTCAGCACCTACTGCGCCGTACTCCTTCAGATTATCAAGGGTGATGTTTCCTGAAACTTCCACTAGAGCGTGATTCCTGATCAGGGTTGTCACGTCTTTCATCATTTCCAGTTGCATATTGTCGAGCATGATTATCGGGATTATCCGCCCGTGTAACCCCCCGTAGCTTGCGAATTTCTCCGCAGCAGCCAGCGCTTCCTCCCTTGAGTCCGCTTCTACTTCCACGGGTCCCTGGTAGGCGGAGTCGTACGCTTTCTCGATGGCCGCACTCACCGGGTCTTTCTCCCCCGCCTGCCGTAAGGCCTTAAAATGGTTGTCTTTTGCCAAGATGAACCCGTCCAGTCCGAGGCGATGCGTCAAGCCTCCCCCAAGGTACACTGCTTTTTTCTCAAGGTGCTCATCAGCTACTTCCTTTCTTGTCGCGGCAATGGCGATACCATAGGTTTGGAAAGCATCCACGTATTTCTTGGTATTCGTTGCAATCCCACTCATGGCCTCGAGAAAATTCAAGGATGACCGCTCTACCCGAAGGCTGTCTCTCACCCTCCCGTGTAGAGAAAGCAGGGTTTGGCCGTCCTTCACCATTTCCCCATCCCCCGCGTGTGCGCGCGTGCGTAAGCCATGGCTTTGGTAGAAAGCGGTGACTTCTTCCAATCCCGCGATGACGCCGTTCTCCTTTGCAATGATCACTGCTTCGGATTCCTGGCCCGGCTGGATTAAGAGGTTGGTTGTTATATCCCCGGAGCCCGTGTCTCTACGCAGTTTGCCCTCGAGAAACGCCATTGCCCGCACCCGGTACTCAGGATTCTTCAAGGTCAATTCACGACCATACTGGTAGGCTTCCCGGACAAGTTGTTTCCGATCAATCACTTTCACCGTCACTTCCCTTTTCAGATTATTGCGAGCATCCTTTCAATGGCGCGTAATGCCCTTCTCCTGGTATGCTCGGGCACAGTGACTTCGGGGCTTTCTAGTTCTAGTGTGTCGAGCATCTTATCCAAAGTAATCTTTCTCATGTGCCTGCAAAATACCGTGCAGCTTCTCACGAACTCAATGCCGGGGAACTCGTTCTGCAGATTAGCGGTCATCTCGCACTCCGTGCCAAGGTATACGCGTTCCAGCTCGGGATGACCAATGACGTACTTTCTCATGCCTGACGTGCTCCCGTAAAAGTCAGCTTCTTTGAGGACTTCAGGCTTGCACTCCCAGTGCACGAGGACAGCGGTTTTGGAATCCTCCTTCTTCAAGTTGTATTGCTCTCTGATCGCCCGTACCATTTCGGGGGTTATCTGTTCGTGCACTTCGCACGAGCCGTGTCGGTCATCCCGCTTCCCCGGGTAGATGAGACAGATCGGTGACCGTTCCTTTTCCAGTTCATCTTGCAGGTTTTGACCCATCAACGAATCCGGGAGGAAGATGACCTCATCCGTTTTGAATTCTTGCGCGGCGTGCTTCACCACGCGCAGCCCGTTGGAAGAGGTACAGCAGTAGTCTGCTTCTGCCTTGGCGTCCGTGTACGAGTTGATGTAAAGCACCACTGGCCGTCCCGGGTATTCTTCCTTGTATCTCCTCACGTCTTCCCCTCTGAACGGGTCTGCCAGGCTGCACCCGGCATGGTCATCCGCGATGAGCACCTTCTTCCCGGGATTAAGGATCTTGGCGGTTTCCGCCATGAACCGTACCCCGTCGAAAAGGATGATCGGATTGGAGGAGCGCGCCGCGTATTGCGCAAGCTGCAGCGAGTCCCCGCGCTCACCTTCGCCGGAAACCTGGAATACCAGAGGGGTCATGTAGTTATGACCGAGAATCAAGACGTTCTTCTCTTCCCTGAGCTTCAAAATCCTCTGGATGGTGCTCTTATTAGCGAGAAAATCGATATATTCGGGTGTCCCCTTGAATGCCCGTTCCATGCTCTCGATTTGCGCTGCTGGTCCCATCACTTACCACCTCGCCTCTTCGTCCTCGTAACGCCAAAACAGCTGTAGGTAGACACAAAGCCCAGCGACTGAGGGTCTCTCAGCCAACCCGGCCTGGCCCTCCGCAATGCTCGACGTCCCTCTACGGGCGAGCCCGACCGAGCCGCTCTGGATCCGCGGGATGACATATTCTTCGCCTGCTTGGGCACGCCTGCTCTGGTAACTTTCAAGGGAATGATCCGCTAGCCGAACTTTATGCATCATCTGGAAGCAATCAAGAGCAGCCCCATCTAAACTTGTATTCCTGGCAAGATTATTTCAAAGGAAGGCGCTACCGGTGGCAAGGCAGCGGCCGTAATGAAGGATTTCAGCACTTGCGCCCGAGGTGGGTCGAGGATCCGCTATCATCGGTGCGGCAAGCTGACTAAAGGCGGCGATGGCGCGAGCAAAGATCCACATGCCGTGAGTCGGGAAGCGGATTCACACTGGTATGAGCTTTGCTTGGCGGTCCAGACACAGCATCCACAATTTGGCACGTCGCGATGCCGGTGGCGGCGGAAGCCGCATCAATTGCGGAGTGCGCCAGGACCAGCTGGAAAGCACCTGTTCATGGCGGACCCTCCTGCCGGCTGCTGGTTCGCGGTCGTCCCAGTTCGTTGAGCGGCAAGTACGGCACCACACCCTGGGTTCCCTATTGGGTGCTCTGATCTATGATGACCTTGTTCGCGCCGCCGAGCACCTCACGCAGGGTCTCCAGGTACATGCGGCGCCGGGTGACGTCCCGGGCGTTCTTGTAAGTTTCGTAGATCT
>JBHICL010000187.1:0-6477 GCA_046759605.1 Alphaproteobacteria bacterium
GGCTTGGATGGTCGGGACGCCCGGATTCGAACCGGGGACCTCCACCGCCCCATGGTGGCGCGCTACCAGGCTGCGCTACGTCCCGACCGTAGAAAGCGGTCCAGGCGGGGTGGTGACTATACTTGCGGTCGCCGGCGCTGGCAATGAAGGCCGGTCAGCTCCGGGCCTTGTCGAGCTGACGCTTGAGATCGGACAGCTCTCGGAGGAGCGCCTCGAGCTCGTTTCGCTGGGACGGGCTCAAGCCGCCGGGCTCCACCTCACCGGTCGCCTCGGACAACGTCTCGGCGAGCGGCAGCTCCGCGGCCTCGACGGGCTTCTCCGCGCGGCCGGTCTCCGCCTCGGCCTTCGGCGCGCCGCCGCGCAGCAGCTTCTGCACGCCCTTGATGGTGTAGCCGTCATCGTAGAGCAGCTTGCGTATGTGCCGCAGCAGCTCGACGTCCTCGGGCCGGTAATAGCGACGGCCGCCACCGCGCTTCAGGGGCCTCACCTGGGTGAACTTGGACTCCCAGAACCGCAAGACGTGCTGAGGCACGTCCAGCTCGGCCGCGACTTCGCTGATCGTGCGGAACGCCGCCGCTGACTTGCCGCCTCGGCGTCCCGCCGGTTGAACCGCTTGCGCCATGCCGCAGCTACCGTGTCACGTTACTGGGCGGCGTCGACATCCGAAGACTTGCCCACGCCGACGAGCGCATCATTGATCCGATTCTTCAAGACGTGGCTGGGTCGAAAAACCAAAACTTTACGGGGGTATATGGGCACTTCCTCACCTGTTTTCGGATTTCGGCCCATGCGCTGGCCCTTTTGCCGCACGGAGAAGCTTCCGAACGAGGAGAGCTTGACCATCTCACCACGAATCAACGCATCCGCCAGCTCCGACAGAACCGTTTCCACCAGGTCCGCGGACTCGTTACGCGATAGACCGACCTCTTGATATACCGCTTCGGTAAGTTGCGCGCGAGTAACGGTTCGCTCAGCCATGGTCATCCCCCACTGCCGGCCTAAACGGTAACTCCGGCCGAGAAAGCAGTCAATATCAGGGGATTGTTCGGGTTGCTTAATCCAAGTTTGCGGATTTGGCCATTCACCACCTAAGGATGCCGGAGGCCCAGGTGAAACCGCCGCCCATGGCCTCGATTAATACCAGAGCTCCGGGCTTGATCCGCTGGTCCCGGCATGCCTGGTCCAGCGCGAGCGGGATCGAGGCAGCCGAGGTGTTCGCGTGACGGTCGATGGTGACAACCATCTGGTCGCTGCGCAGGCCAAGCCGTTTGGTGGTTCCCTCCATGATCCGCAGATTGGCCTGGTGAGGAACGAACCAGTCGATGTCCCCGGTCTCGAGGCCGTTGGCGTGAAGTGCCTCCTCGGTCGCCTCGACCATCTTGACGACGGCGTGGCGAAACACCTCGCGCCCTTCCATGCGCAAGCAGCCGGCCGTACCGGTGGACGACGGCCCGCCGTCGACGTAGAGCAGATCGTGGTAGCGGCCGTCGGAGTAAAGGTGGGTGGAGAGAACGCCTCTGTCACTGGAGTTGCCGTTGCCGTTCGCGGCCCGGAGCACCACCGCCCCGGCGCCATCGCCGAACAGGACGCAAGTGGTGCGGTCGCTCCAGTCGAGGATACGCGAGAAGGTCTCGGCGCCGACGACGAGCGCCGTCTTAGCCTGATCGGACTTGATGAAGTTGTCGGCCGTTGCGAGCGCATATACGAAGCCGGAGCACACCGCCTGCACGTCGAACGCCATACCGCGCGTCATTCCGAGCTTGGACTGCACGCGCGTCGCCGTGGCGGGAAACGTCTCGTCCGGCGTGGAGGTCGCCAGCACGATCAGATCCACGTCCGAGACCTCGAACCCGGACGCATCGAGCGCCGAACGCGCCGCCGCAACGGCGAGGTCGGAGGTGAGCTCGCCATTGGCCGCTATATGGCGCTGGCGAATGCCGGTGCGCGAGGCGATCCAATCGTCCGAGGTATCGAGAAACTCGGCAAGCTCGTCGTTGGTGACGATCCGCTCAGGGAGATACGAACCGATCCCCGAAACCTGTGATCTGCGCACGCTCACGAAACCGCCGCCTTCGGTGGCGCGCCTCTATCGAGCCCGGCCGCGGCTGTCAGGTGAGCCACCCGCTCGGCGATCTTCTCGTTGACAGCGTGCTTAACCATGTCCACCGCGACACCTATCGCCGTCGCGAAACCAATCGCGTCCGTGCCGCCATGGCTCTTTACACAGATCCCGTTGAGCCCCAGAAGCATGGCCCCATTGTAGCGGCGCGGGTCGGTGCGCACTCTCAGCTTGTCGAGCGATCTCTTAGCAAAGACATACCCGATTCGCGCGGAGAAAGAACTGCGGAAAGCCTCGCGCACGAACGCGCTGATAAGCTTCGCCGTACCCTCCGCCGTCTTCAAGGCCACATTGCCGGTAAACCCGTCGGTGACGACGACATCGACGGTGCCGGATGGGATGTCGTCCCCCTCGACAAAACCATGGAACCGCGG
The DNA here is from genome assembly GCA_046759605.1 of Alphaproteobacteria bacterium. Taxonomy (GTDB): domain Bacteria; phylum Pseudomonadota; class Alphaproteobacteria; order UBA6615; family UBA6615; genus JBHICL01. The sequence continues at coordinate 2,494 of JBHICL010000187.1, forward strand.
GGCAAGGTCGGACTCGCGCAGGATCTGGGCCGCCGCCTTGAGGGCCTCGTTGCCCTTGATCTCCTCCGAGCCCACGTTCAACAGACCGATCGTCGGCTCGAGTGTCCCCAGAACCGCACGGGAAAAGACCTCGCCCATGACGGCGAACTGCACCAGGTTATCCGCGTCGGTCGACACGTTGGCGCCCAGATCGAGCATGAGGGTCTCGCCCCTGAGCGTAGGGAAGAACGAACCGATCGCCGGCCGGTCGATCCCCGGCAACATGCGCAGCACAAGCACCGCCATGGCCATGAGCGCGCCGGTGTTGCCAGCGGAAACGACGCCCGCGGCGCGGCCGTCCCGCACCGCGTCGAGCGCCAAGCGCATGCTGGTGTCGGGCCTGCGCACGACTTGGGACGGCTTATCGTCGGAACGGACCCGCTCGGAGGTGTGATGTAACTCGACGACGCGCGAGAGGCCGCGAAGCTTTCGTATCCGCGGCTCCATCTCGGCCTCGTCACCGCACAGGATGAAGCGGACGCCCGGGTAACGCTGCCGCGCGATATTTGCTCCGGCCAGCACGATGTGGGGGGCGTTATCGCCACCCATGGCGTCCAGCGCGACTGTTATGGGCTTACTCAAACGCCGTGTCTCTTTCGCCAGGTGCGCACTCGGGGCCGAAAAGGCAAGGCGGCGCCAACCGGCGCGACCGGAACCGCCTTTCCCGCGTCATCGCGACGCGTCGGCGTGGTCTTGTCATGGTTGATGCCCCTAACAGTGCTACCCGCCTCAGCCCAAGCTGCGATTGGTCCACAGGATGTTCGAGCGGATATTCCCATGCGACCAATGCAAACATGGTTAACATCTCTCGTCCGCGAACCTCCGCGGTTGCCCCGGCGGCTGGTACTTAAACCAAAAAAGCCACCCTGGGCAACCTGCTAAGACCCTCCGCTCTTTCGCCGTCGCAACGTCGCCAACGCCTTGAAGGGGCTGGAACGCGCACCCTCGTCGCGGCCGTCCTCAACTTCGGAGTAGACGCTGTCCAAACTCGCTCCCGGCATGCGAGGATACGGATCGATGGCGAGGGCGAGCTGCTGGGCGACAACCTCGCCCACGTCGATCGCGTGCGCCGGGAGCGGCTCGGGAGGCTCCTCGTCCTCCGGACCGACCGTGACATGGGCGCCTTCACAGGCGGCGGGCGAGAAGGTGACCGAGAAGGACTCGTCGATCGCCTGGTCCACCGGCTCAAGTGTAACAACACAGCTCTGCGTGACCTTCGAGCGTATCCGGCCCGACACCACCACCTCGCCAAGGAACGTCCGCTTGAGCATGACCTGCGCCGAGAGCTCGTCCACGCTCATGATGCCAAAGCGATCCGCGAGCGCGGCGCATTCGGCCGGCGTGGCGGACACCTCCAGCGCCACCTCTCCATCTACCAGCTCGTTGAGGGAGATGGGGCGTGACAATTCTGGGCTCTGGATGCCGCCACCGCGATTTTCCCTGGTCATGTCCGCTCTCCGCGTTCGCAAGCGCCACCCGGCGGGGCGCCGAACCTGACGACGCCCGAGAAGATAACCTCATCCGAGCTGCCATCCAGCGCCTCCGCCTCTCGCCTCAGATAGGCGGCCATGGCCGCGATCTGAGCGTCCGCCGGCGCCGCCGTCGCATACAGGTTCCGCCTGAGGGCCGCGACGAGCCGGTCATCGTCGTGCATGAGCGCGGAATCATAGGCATCAATGCGACCGTAAAGGTTCGAGGCCAACATCTTTACGCGTTTGCCCACACCCAGGTCGCCAACGCCCATCTCGCGCAGGTTGCGGTCCATATCGGCGAACATGAAATCGTGCACCTGCTGGCCCAGCTCCCTGCCACGGGCGCCCATCGCCTTGATGCGCCGGAGCACGAGGAAGGCGTGCAGGGAAATCATCTCGAAACGGCCCAACGCCGTGTCCGGAACCCCGAGATGGCGGTAGAAGCCGGGCTGTCGCGCCTGAGCAACGATCTCGTTGTACAAGCTCTCGGCACAGGGCCCGACACCTGACCGACCAAGAAACCCGCGCATCGCGCGACCCCGACTCACACTTAAGACCGTGGCAAACCCGGGTTGACAGACAACGAACGCCGGTGCCAAGTTCGAGCCGAATCTGGAATCTCGACTGTCCGCGGTCAAGCGGCTCGCGGCTGCGTGGAAGGGATCCCCGGCCGAACGTGGCAGATGGTGCGATGTTTCCCCCTGGCTGGATCCGGCATTTCATCCTTACGAGCATGGCGCTGGTCGCGGTCGCGTGCTCGCCTACCGTGGCCAGTCGAGGGCATGTGACCGACCCGGAAGCCCTGGCCGCGTTGAAGCCCGGCCTGAGCACCGACGTCGATGTCCAGAATGCGCTTGGTTCGCCTTCGACGCGCGGCACCTTCCGTGACGACGTCTGGTACTATATGAGCGAGCGCACGGAGGCTTATGCCTTCTTCAACCCCAAGGTGATCGAGCGGCAGATCGTTGCCGTCGTCTTCGACGGCCAAGGCGTCGTCGACGACATCGTGACCTACAACGAAGTCGATGGCCGCAAGGTGGAGATCGTGAGCCGCGTGACGCCGACGGCCGGCAACGAACTGACCCTGCTTCAACAGCTCTTCGGCAACATAGGCCGGTTCGAGAGTCCGAAGTAAGGCGGCGCGGTTTCAGGAGTCGCCGTCAGGCCCCCGCCCCCGCGTTTCGTCAGCTCGCCAAAACAGCAAGGATCAGGAGCGCCACGATGTTGGTGATCTTGATCATGGGGTTCACCGCCGGTCCCGCGGTGTCCTTGTACGGATCGCCCACGGTGTCGCCCGTCACCGCCGCCTTGTGCGCTTCCGAGCCCTTGCCGCCATGGTTGCCATCTTCGATGTACTTCTTGGCATTGTCCCAGGCGCCGCCACCGGCGGTCATCGAGATGGCCACGAAGAGGCCCGTGACGATGACGCCCAGCAGCATGGCGCCCAGGGCCGAGAGGGCGGCCGAGCGGTCCGAGATCAGAAGCACGAGGATGAACAGTACGATGGGCGCAAGCACCGGCAACAACGAGGGAACGATCATCTCGCGAATGGCGGCCCTGGTCAGAAGATCCACGGCACGGCTGTAGTCCGGCTTGCCGGAGCCTTCCATGATACCCGGGATCTCCTTGAACTGGCGCCTGACCTCGATGACGACCGAGCCGGCCGCCCGCCCCACGGCGGTCATGCTCAAAGCGCCGAACAGAAACGGCAGGAGGCCGCCGATGATGAGTCCCACGACCACGAACGGGTTGTCGAGGGAGAAATTCAGATCGACGCCGGCAAAGAACGGATAGGCATCCGGGTCCTTGACGAAGAAATCCAGATCCGAGGTGTACGCGGCGAACAGCACCAGGGCGCCAAGACCCGCCGAGCCGATGGCATAGCCCTTGGTCACGGCCTTGGTGGTGTTGCCGACGGCATCCAGGGCATCGGTCGTCTTGCGCACGTCCTCCTCGAGGTCGGCCATCTCGGCGATCCCGCCCGCGTTGTCCGTCACCGGGCCATAGGCATCGAGTGCCACCACCATGCCGGCCAGGGCCAGCATGCTGGTCACCGCAATGGCGATGCCGAACAGTCCGGCCAAGAGGAAGGTCGCGATGATGGCGACGCAAATGATGATCGCCGGCACCGCGGTCGCCTCCATGGCCACCGCCAGCCCCTGAATGATGTTGGTGGCGTGGCCGGTCGTGGCCGCCAGCGCCACCGAGCGAACCGGACGGTATTCGGTGCTCGTGTAATACTCGGTCACCCAGACGATAAGCCCGGTCACCACGATGCCGATCACCGCGCACAGGAACAACGAGAAACCGTTGAAGCTGGCGCCCCGGGCGGTGAAATCGGCGCCGAAGCCCAGCAACGCCCCGGTGACGATGGCGATCCCGATGAGGGAGAGGACGGCCGCTGCGATGAAGCCGCGGTAGAGCGCCCCCATGATCCTGTTGTTGCGCCCCAGCTTCACGAAGAACGTGCCGA
>JBHICL010000188.1:0-6428 GCA_046759605.1 Alphaproteobacteria bacterium
AAACGTCGACCGCCAGGATCTGGAAAATCAGGTCAAGGACATGTATCGCCAGGTGGCGCAGAATCCCCACGGCGATTTTCACTTCGAGATGGGTCGCTCCCTCACGGAGCGTCTGGGTTATGCACCGGAGGACCTCGACCGCATACCGGCCGCGGCCGTGGAGTCGTTCGCCGGTGTGGGCTACCACTTCGATCTGGCGGACCTGAAACCTGGCGAGAGCGTGCTGGATCTGGGCAGCGGATCCGGCACCGATACCTTCATCGCGGCGCTCAGAGTGGGCTCGTCGGGACGGGTGGTCGGGATCGACATGACTGACGAGCAGCGCCACAAAGCCGAGCGCCTTCGCGACGAAGCGGGCTTTCGAAATGTCGCGTACCTCAAAGGTTACATCGAGAAGCTGCCGGTGGACGACGAAAGCTTCGATGCCGTCATCAGCAACGGCGTGATCAATCTCTCGCCCGACAAGCCAGGCGTGTTTCGCGAAGCGGCCCGAGTTCTCAAGTCCCGCGGCCGGCTCGCCATCTCCGATATCGTGACGGAGGTGCATCTGCCGGAGGGCGTGTCGTCGAACGCGACCCTGTGGGCGGCGTGCATCGGCGGCGCGATGCAGCAGGACAGCTACGCCGCAGCGATCGGCTCAGCCGGGTTCGAGCTGATCTCCAAACAAGACAACGAGCGGTACCGTTTCATCTCCGAGAACGCCATTGGCGCGAGCAAGAAGTTCGGCGTGAAGAGCATCTCGTTGCTCGCGGTCAAGCTCTGACCTCTGGCACGGTAAGCCCCGCCGCGAGGGCGGGGCTCTGGCTTCAATCTTTACGTTAGCTGGACGGCACCGGGGGAGGACAGGTTGCCCCCGAGTAGTAGGCAATCGGGTCCGGATTCCCATCGGGGTCGTTGTTGGCTGTGTTACAGCTTGACGGAGGCTTCTGCTCAACGAGGAGCAGCCCGCCAACATGAGGTGCCGCCATCGACGTGCCTGAGAGCGTGGCGTAGCCACCGCCCTTGTAGGTGGAAAAGACGCCTACTCCCGGCGCAGCAAAGTCTACTGGCGGATTGCCATGGTTCGAGAACGACGCGAAGTCGTCAGAACTGTCGATTGCCGAAACCGTAAAGACATACGGATCGTTGACCCTGGCCGGCGAGTATTTGTTGGCATCATCGCCATTATTCCCACCGGCAAGGGAAAAGTAGATATGTAGAGCGGCGGCATTCCTCACCGCATCGTCCAAGGCTTGGCTCGGACCGCCAATCAGGCTCATGTTGGCGACGTCATATTCCCCGGCGTTCGCCGCTACGTAGTCCACGCCGGCGATGACGCCAGAATACGTGCCGCTGCCATTGTTGTCCAAGACGCGGACTGCGTAGAGGCGGGCTCCGGGTGCGATGCCGACCGTACCTGTTCCGTTATCGAGAGCGCCCATGATTCCTGCAACGTGCGTGCCATGTCCGTTCCCGTCATCCCACGCCTTCGCCCTGCACCGGAAGAGACAAACAAAGTTGCGGCCACCGACAACGTTGAGGTCCGGGTGATCCTTGTCGATCCCGGTGTCGATCACCCACGCTGTCCGCGTTTGAGCATAGGGTTGGGTTGCGTAGCCATAGGCAGGGCCACCCGAGCGCCAGACTCCCCAATCGATTACCTGCGCAGGGCCACCTCCACCGCCGCCATTGCCCTTGTCTTTGTTAGGACCCTTGCCGGGAGGTGGCTTGTCCATAGTGACAATGCCATCAGGTTCCACGCTGACAATCTGCGGGTTGCGGGCGAGAAGATTATTCACGGCCACATCCGGCATGGTCGCAGCGAAGCCTTTGATCGCCGTGGTGTAGACGAAATTCAACCTGCCGCCCACGTCCGCCACGGCTGCCGTGGCACGTGCGCGAACCTCGGCCGCGGGTACGTCGTCCGAGAACCGGAAGATGTAGCTGCTCCTGACCGCGAGTTCGAGACCGGGCGTCGGTTTGACGTCGACTGGAGCATTTTGAGCGAGCGCGGGCACCATCCAGCTGCCGAGCACGGCTGCTAGACCAAGCCCCAAAGCAGGCTTGTATAGCACCTTAAGTCCCTCCCAAGACCGCCACGAAAGTCGATGTTAATACCGTCAGAAGAGAGTTACAAATATGCATCCGTTTTAATTGGTTAACTCAGGTGCGCATGACTTTCGGCTTACGCCATTTCATCCTATGCGCAAGATTTAACTCTCCTTGGCGCACAAACTGAGGCACTTGTTCTGAGCTAACTCCTCTTGAGTACTGATTCGGTGGACCCCTTCTGGGGACTTGATTGATGCCGTTCATCGGACCGTGTTCGTGGGCTCTTGCCGCCGCGAGCCGGCCGCCGTATGCATAGCCCCGGATGGCGGGGCAGATCCTGCCTTCCGCTCAGCCTCGGCGCACGAACGAACGACACCGCCCATGGCCCGCACCCTGACATCCCTCGCGGCGCTCCTGGCGGCCGCCATGCTGCTCATGCTCGGCAACGGGCTTTTCTCGACCCTGCTGGCCGTCCGCGCCGGCATCGAGAGCTATTCGACGGAGATGACCGGGGTGATCATGGCCGCCTATTTCGCCGGCCTGGTGGTCGGCGTTTTCTGGTGCCGCAACGCGGTCCACGACGTCGGGCACATCCGCAGCTTCGCCGCCTTCGCCGCGATCATGTCCGTCCTGCCCCTCGGTCACGCCTTTCTCGTGCACCCTTGGGCGTGGGTGGTTTTTCGCGGGCTGGCGGGGCTTTGTATCGCCGGCCTGTTCATGGTTACCGAGAGCTGGATCAACGAGCGTGCCCCGAACGAGATGCGCGGCCGGATCCTCGCCGTCTATCTGATCGCCTACTACGCCGCGTTGGGCGGCGGTCAGTTCCTGCTCAATGTGGGAGATCCGGGCGGGCTTGTTCTTTTCGCGCTCGTGTCGATCCTGGTGTCGCTCGCGATCGTGCCGGTGTGCCTGACGCGCTCGGAGACGCCGCCGCCGGTACCGAAGATCGGCTTCGGCATCCGCGACCTCTATCGGCTCTCTCCCCTGGGTGTGGTCGGCTGCGCTGCGGCGGGCATGATCAACGCCGCCTTCTATGGCATGGGGCCGGTGTTCGCACGGGATATCGGACTGCCGCTGTCCGGCGTGTCCTGGCTCATGGGGGCCACCATCATCGGGGGTCTCGCGATGCAGTGGCCCATTGGCAAGCTCTCCGACTACTTCGACCGCCGTCACGTGATCATGGGAATCGCGGTCGCGATAGTGGTGGCGAGCGCCGGCATGGCGGCCGGCGCCGACGGTCCATCGCTCCGGCTGTACCTTATCGCCGGCTGCTATGGCGGCGGTGCCTTCGCGCTTTATTCCGTGTGCATCGCCCACGCCAACGACTTCCTCTCGCCGGAGCAACGCCTTGACGCGGCGGGCGGCCTGTTGATCGTCTATGGCGTCGGCGCCGCGTTCGGCCCCATCGTCGCCTCCGCGGCGATGGGCTGGCTGGGCCCCGGCGGACTCTATCTGACCGCGGGCGCGATCCAGCTGGTTCTACTCGCTTTCGCGATCCACCGGTCCTTTTCGCGCCGCACCATCATCCGGGCGCTGCGCCGGCCACTGGTCCTGTTCCCGCGCAGTTCGCCCGTGTGTACGGAGCTCGCGCAAACCGAGGCGGCCGGCGAAGCGCTCGCGGGTGAAGATTACGGGGAGTCCCAACGGACTTGACGCGTCGAGGCTCGTCACTACCTTGGCGACCATGGAGGGAGTCATTCGGCCCGCGCGTTCCGACGAGGCGGACGCGCTTACCGACCTCAACATGCGCTCGAAAGCGGTCTGGGGCTACGACCGCGCGTTCATGGAGGCTTCACGCCCCGTCCTTACGGTGACCCCGGCGCTGATCGACAAGTTCCCGGTGTACGTATACGAGGTCGGTGGCCGGGTGCTCGGCTGCTATGCCCTGGGTCTCGATGGTCCGGCCGCCGACATCGAGCTTTTCTTCGTCGATCCCGATCACCTGCGCGAGGGTATTGGCCGGGCGCTCTGGCGGCACCTGGAAAGTCAGGCGCGCCGGCTGGGCGTGACGAAGCTCCGTATCGAAAGCGATCCATCCGCGGTGGGATTCTACGAGACCATGGGCGCGAGGGTCGTCGGCAGCGCCCCCTCGGACGCCATACCTGGCCGTTCCCTCCCGCTCCTGGAGATCGAGCTGGCCGCTTGAGTCCACGCGCGGCCGGCCGGCCGCTCAACCAGCCGAGACGTTCGGCTGGCGCGCCCACGATTCCTGCAGCAAGGTCGTGAGCTTGGCGCCGAGGATGGACTGAAAGGCGGCGCGCAGCTCCGGCCTGTCGCGCAGGAACTTGCGCAGCTTGGCCTTGGGCCAGGAGACGCAGCACGTGGGCTCCAGCGCGTAGACGTCGGCGGCGACCTTGCCGTCGGTGATATAGCTCATGCCGCCGATGAACTGCCCCTGCCCGATCTCGGCCACGTCCTTGCCCCCGTACTGAACGCAGGCCCGACCCGAGAAGATGACGATCAGCCGGTCGAGGGCCGTGCCCTGCCGGACAAAGCAGGTGCGCGCGTCGTGCTCTTCCCACAATGCCAGCTTCAGCAGCTCCAGCATTTCGCGGGGCTTGAGCGCGCGAAACGCGAGCTGGTGGAGGCGCTGTTGCGCCTCGGTCAAAGCCACCGGGCGGCGTTCGAGGATGAGACGCGTGATCCAGTAGATGTTGAGCGCCGTGAACACGAGGTTCCAGGCAATGGCGCCTAGAAGCGGATCGGGGCGGAACCAGAAGAACGCGATGAGCAGAGAGGCCGCGATGACGGTGAGCGCCCGTAGCCACAGGATGTCGCGCATCATGAACGAAAACAGGTAAAGCACGTTGGCCGAATGCAGCAGAATATCCATGGGTCCCTCCCCCCCGGGTTCAGATGCGCAACGGCGACCGCTCGAGCGCGAGCCGCATCGCCGTTTCGATAATCTCGACGGCCGGCAGGTGCCCGCCCTTGGTCAGGTTCCTGTGGTACAGCGCTACGATGCCATCGGTGCCGACGATGAGCGTGCCTCCGTGTTGAAGCCCGTCCCCTTCGCCGAAACGCCCGACATGTCCCTTGCCGATCGCAAGCAGAGCATCCCACAGACCGCGCGGGCCGTACGACATCCACCACGAACGCAGCAGTCCGGCCGCGCGGAACGAGCGCAGCGATGGGTCCGTGGTGACCTCGACCGCTTTGTCGAAAAGCCCGAAGCGCTCTTTGAAGCCGTCGATGAAGTTGGGCGCGCCGTTCCCGACCAGAACGGTGCGCATGCCCAGACGATGCAGCTCACCGAGGCGGGGCGTCAGCTCGGCCATCTGGGCGCTGCCGCAGGGGCAGCCGAAGTGGCGTAGGAAGACGACGACCGCAGGCCGCTCCTTCCAGAACGCCGCCAGCTCCATTTGGCGCCCATGCTCGTCCCATACCCCGGCCGAGGCGAGCTCGGCCGGAACGCGTTCGCCGGTGCGCACCACGGCCCTACCTCCGCAGCTTCACGAAAGAAAACGGCACCCCCCTGGCCGAACCCACACGCGGTAAACATCCATGACGAGAAGAAACGCGCGCATATGCCGCGCCGGACGCATTGGAAAGGACCGAGCCGCATTTGCGCGTGACTTTCACGGAACCTATGTCCGACCGGGCGGAAGTCCAGTCGGACGCCGGGACCCGCCGGTCCGGGGCAAGGATTCAGGTCGCGCCGGCCGGGTCTTCCCGGGCCTCCCTCCGCTTCCTGAGCTTCTCGGCAAGCAGAAGCAGCGCGACCCCGGGGGCCGACGCGGCCGCGAAATACACGCCAATGACGCTTATCAAAGCCAAGGCCGTCACGAGGCACAGCCAGACGAGGCCTGAAATTCGCAGGAGATCAATCACACCCGGTCCCTCGAAATTCGCGGAAATCCTGGGCGGGCAGGGGTGCCTTCGCAAGTCTCCTTCCGTAGTGCTCCGAGCGGACCCCGGGGGCTTCCTCTTTCTTCCGGGGCGACGCATGAGCATGCGCATGCCTGGGCTTCCGACACAATTTGCATAGTACCTTGTAGGTTCTCGGGCTCGCGGCGCGGGTTGCCGAGATCTGGCCGGCCACCTATAACGCGTTGTCATGACTGCGTTCTTGCGTGCCGTCCTTTCAAGCCGAGGGCGAGGTGGCATTGTTGAAAGCCGATGCCAGGGTATAATGGTCCGTAACAGCCGATTGTCCCGAATATGTCAGAGCCACGAACCATCATAGCCTTCGACGAAGGCGAGGTGGCGCCAGCAGCCGCGTATGCGTTCGAGCTCGATCTCGCCAGCCCCAGCGGTTGCGACCTCATCGACCACATGGTCTGGCTGATAAACTCGCTCAGGTCGCCCTTCGAGCTCCGAGCCCGACAGGAAACGGTCACGGTGGACGAACTGTCGCGCGACTACACGAAGTTGACCGTGTGGACGAACGACAAGGA
>JBHICL010000189.1:0-6363 GCA_046759605.1 Alphaproteobacteria bacterium
CGCCGCCTTTCGCGCTGCCGTTGAAGCCCGCCTACGGGAACGTGCTCGTCGCCTCGGCGCACCTGCGTATATTCTCCGCCGGCACACGCGGACGTACAAGGGCGGCGGCACCACGCGATCCAGAGATCTCGTGGACCTTCTGCTGGTCCGCCAGCACGCGCACGTGGACGCCACTCGGTTGCTAGACGCCATTCGGCGTGTCTTCCAGAGCCGTGCAACGCATGCCGTCCCCGAGCGCTTCCCGCGTCCCCCGCGTGCGTTGGCCGTCGCGTATCGCAGGGAAGCCGAACGCGTCGCCGTTGCCGCTGAGCTGGACGAAGCCCACCAGCTCTTGGCGGATTGGCTGGATCCCGTGCTGGCCGAGATCCGCCAAGAACGCGAGATGGGCCACTCGCCAGATGGCACGCGGTGAGCGCCATCGACAGGTTCTGTGTTGGCTTCGACCGCTTCGACCAGCGTGCTGTGCGCACGTGCTGAAAAGTGCAGGCGAAAGACCTATTCCCAGACCGGCAACGGCACATGGCTGTCAGGCGCACATTCACATGACCGATTCGATTGCTTACGAGCTGCTGGCGCAAGCGGCGAGCCTGCCCATTCGCATCCTCACCACGGAAGCCACCGAAGAGCCGGACTTCTCGTCGCAGCGGCTGCGTTGCAAGATGCTGCGCGACGATGTCGACGACGGAGCACTGGCGCTGATCTTCGCGGTCGCCGTGTTGTCGTTTCACGATGCCCGCCCCCGTGGCACCTCGGACATCGACTACGTCGAGCGGGACGAGTGGACGATGGACGATCTGTGCCGGCACTTGCACTTCACAACGGGAACGCTGCACCTGGACACGGACTACGTGCGCGGCCGGATGATGAAGACCCGGGTGACGGTCTGGCCGACCGGGGTGGTGGAGATCCAGACGACCAATCGCCACCAGATGGCATCGCGCTGGGTCGAGACACTCAAGGGAAAGAAGCATCTGCGTGTCGTCTCCGCCGGATCCTCACCGCCGCGAGGACGTCCGAACCCACGAGGTGAATAACGATGGCCAGGAAACGGAGAGACGAGCTGGAGCAGGACGTCCAGCAGGTGCTGGCTCCCGGCGTGTTCGTCGGCTACCGGGACAGCTGGGTGTTCGTCGAGGACGTCGAGACCGTGCGGGGGAAGATCGCCCCCCTGATCAGGACCGGGGAGGCCGAGCGCGCAGTCGTGCTTCTGGAAACTTTCATCGCCGGATGCTACGAGAAGTCAGAGGAGATCGACGACTCCAGCGGGAGCTTTGGCCAGCTCGTGGAGCAGTTGTTCTACGACTGGGTCCGCGCCCGCCAGGCGGCGCACGCCGAGCCGGACGAGACTGCCGAGACGCTGCTTTCCTGGATGGAGGACGACGATTACGGCTACTGTCATCGACTGGAGGAGGGTGCCACCAAGGTCTTCAACAAGGCAGGGCTGGCCGCGTTTGAGCGTGCGGTTCGTTCGCGAATGGCCGGCCAGGAGAGGTCTGCGTATCCCTATCGCCGGTCGGTCGACATGTTGAAGGCCGTCTTCACGAATCGGCGCGACGTGCAGGCCTATGTCGACCTCTGCGAAAACGAGGATGACCTTGCCCCAAAGGATTGCGAGACGCTCGCCGAGATGTACTTGAAACACCGCCGCAACGAGGACGCGCTCATCTGGGTCGAGCGGGGCCTCGCGCTGGAGAGGAAGAACAGGTGGACGAACCGGTCCGCCTGGCGACTCCCCGAGCTGCGGCGAGCGATCCTGAAGAGGCTGGGTAGGGCGGGAGATGCACTCGCCTCGGCGTGGGAGGACTACCGAGCAAATCCCTCGCTTTGCTCCTACGAGGACTTGATGAAGTTCGTCACGCGGGGAGCACGCGCCGAATGGCATGCCAGGGCAATCGCGATTCTCGATGCCGCGGACCTCGCGGCGAGTATCGAGATTCTCGTGATGACCGGTGAACGGGACAGACTGGCCGAGGTCATCGAGTCCCTCGGCGGACACCTCAAATCCGGCCATTTGTGGACACTTCAAACCCGGCCATTTCGGCGTAGCGACCCGAGACGGGAGTTGAGTTCTATCGCACGCTGACCTCGGTCCGCAAGTCGGTGTGCAGCTTTGTCCGCCAGCTCTTCGGTCCGCACTTCAGCACGTGGGCGTGATGCAGGAGCCGATCGAGCAGCGCGGTGACGGCGGCGGTGTCGCCGAGGAGCTTCCCCCAGTCGTCGACCGGCCGGTTCGATGTCAGCAGCGTCGACGCCCGCTCGTAGCGGCGCATGATGAGCTCGAGCAGGTCCTCGGCCGCGGTATGCGGGAGCTTGCGCATCCCGAGGTCGTCGATGATCAGCAGCGGGACGACGGCCAGCTCTGCGAGGTAGTCCTTCCGGGTGCCGGCGAGCGTGGCCTCGGCGAGCTCTTCGAGCAGCGTGTGGGCCTCGCGATAGATCACGCGGTAGCCTTGCTGGATGGCGGCCCGGCCGATGGCCTGGGCGAGGTGGCTCTTGCCCGTGCCGGGCGGGCCGAGAAAGAGGGCATCTTCGCGCTGGCCGATGAAGCGCGCGGTGGCCAGCTCGTAGATCAGCGCGCGATTCATCTTCTTGTTGAACGCGAAGTCAAAGCTGTCCAACGACCGGTCGGGATCCCGGAAGCGCGCCTGCTTGTGCCGGCGCTCGAGGAGGCGGTCGTGGCGGCGTTGGAGTTCATCGGCGACGAGCGCCGAGATGAGGTCGAGGGGTGCCAGCTGTTCAGTCTGGGCCTGGCGGAGGCGCGTCTCGAGGACGGCGGCCATCCCGGAGAGGCGCAGTTGGCGCAACGCGTGGTCGAGTTCGACCAGATTCATGACGGGTCTCCGGTTCTGCGATCGATGAGATCGCGGTAGAGGGTGAGTTGCCGGATGAGGGGGTCGACTTGGCGCAGCGTGAGCGGGACCGACGGCCGACGGTCCAGATAGCGTTTGAGAAAGCGATAGGTGGGCACGCCGAGCTCGAGGGCCGCGGTGCCGGCCTCCTCGACGGCGGCGGGGCCGTGCTTTTTGACGAGGGCGAGGACCCCGAGGATGCGCCGGACCCCGGCGGCGCCGTCGTGCTGATGGATGTGGTCGCAGATGGTCCCGACCGCGGGGCCGGCGCGCGTGCCGGCGGCGAGCAGGGCGAGCGTTTTGGCTGGGGTGCGTGCCGGGCGGTCGGCGTCGTCGATCTGATGCCAGCCGCGCGGGCCGCGCAGATGCTCGCGGAGCAGCTGGCCCGTTTTGGGGTGGAGCAGGCGGACCGTCGCGTCGTTCCACTGCACGTCGACGCGCCGCCCGATCCACCCGGGTGGGGCGCCGTAGTAGGCGGCCTCGACTTCGACACAGCCGTCGAGATGCACGGTGCGGACGCCGTAGCGGTAGTACCGGAACGGCTCGAGGGGCAGCGGCCCGAGCGCGGATCGTTCCTCGGCAAACATCGCGGCGACCTGCCGCTTGGTGGTCCCGTGGATGCGGGTATCGGCCCAGCGGGCGTCCCAGCGATCCAGGTAGGCTTGCCCGTCCTCAATCGCCTCGAAGCGCAGCCCCTGGAGCGGCGTCTTCTGGGTGTGGCCGATGCTCGCTTCGACCTTGCCCTTGCGATCGGGATCCGCGACGCGGCACGGGAGCGCCACGACGCCGTAGTGCGCGAGCACGTCGCGATAGAGGGGGTTGAGAGCGGGGTCGTAGATGTCCGGGGTGAGGATGCCTTCTTTGAGATTGTCGAGAACGATGACGCGGACGGTCCCGCCGAGCCGCCGAAAGGCCCGCTCGTGCAGCTCGGCCCACACCTGCGTGCTGGAGCGCCAGACGAGCAGGCGGACCGCTTTGCGCGAGTAGCCGAGGGTCAGGACGAAGAGCCGCGTGCGCCGGTACTTGCCGGTGCGCGGGTGGCGGACCATCGGGCCGTCGCCGTAATCGACCTGGGCTTCTTCGCCCGGCGCGGTCGTGATCCGGACACGGGCCTCGGCCGGCCGGCGGCGGCGGAGCTTGGCCACGAAGCGGCGGACACTCGCGTAGCGGCCCGGAAAGCCGTGATCGTCGACGAGGTCCTGCCAGATCGCCATGGCGTTGCGGCCCCGGCCGAGCGCCGCGACGATCAGCTCGCGATACGGCTCGCACGCACTCGCGGTCGGCGCCCGGCCCGGTCGGACCGCCACCGAGTCGGTGGACACCTCCGGCGTGGTGGCCGGTTTTGGTGAGCGGGGGTCGGTGGACACCCCCGGCGAAATGGCCGGTTTTGACGGGCGGCTCTGGGGCCGCCCACGGCCTCGCACGACGATCCCGGCGGCTTTCAGGTAACCGCTGACCGTTTCGCGCCGGACCCTGGTGGCCTGTTCGATGCGCCGGAGCGACCAACCGAGCCGCCCCAGCGCCAGAATCTGGTGCTGCTTCTCGTGATCCAAGACGTTGCTCATCCGGCGGAGGAACACCACGTTCCCCGCGGGCGTCAACGTCTCAGGCCGCTATCCGAAATGGCCGGTTTTCAGGTGTCCATTAATCCGAAGTTCCCCCGGCTTTGGGCAGGAACTGCTTGATTCTACGAGCCATAGTGGAAGTGGCAACGGTCGCCACTGGGAACGGAACCGCTACATGCGGTAGGTGACCCCCAGGAGGTCGAAGGCGCGCTGCTGCACGGGCGTGGGGCGGGTCAGCTGATCGAACGGCCTGGCACCCGGGATGTCCGGCTGAATGCGGTTCTTGGTGAGTGTGGCGAGGTCCTGCAACAGGGTCTGGAAGCTGTGGACGGGGTAGTCGTCCCGCGTGCGCTTGCGGGCGGCTTTCGCCCGGGCCGTGGGTGAGCGCTGCGCGGGGCGGATGACCGACGCCCGCGCAGCGGCCGCGGCCGCCGGGTCCGCGTCGTCGAAGAGGATCGGCGCCAGCGCCTGGCGCATATGCCACTCGACGTAGTAGGCGAGCATGCAGAGGAACACGTGCGCCCTCACACGGTCCGCGAGTCGATGGTAGATGGGGCGGACCTTGAGGTCGACGGTCTTGCAACTGCGGAAGGCCCGTTCCGCCTTGCAGAGCCCCTTGTAGGCGCGCACCGTCTCTTCGGCGGTGAGTGACTGCGCCGGGACATTGGTGCGGATGACGTAGAACCCGTCCAGGGCCGCCTCGGTCGCGATGCGCTCGGTGTTCCGCGCGTAGCGCAAGCGGTCGTCGGTGATGACGATCTGGAAGTGCTTGGCCATGTTGTACTTGCCCAGCACCTTGCCCACCCGGAGGCCGATCTGAGCCTTGCCCCTGAGGCGGCGAGTGGGACGCGTCGTGGCCTGCACAATCTGGTCGAGCTGGTGCTCGGTGGCCTGCAGCAGGGCCTCGCGTTTGCGGCGCCGTTCGGCGGCCACGAGCGGATTCCGACACACGATCAAGCGCTCGCCCGGATAGTCGGGCGTCGTGATCTCCGCCCAGTCCTGCTCATCGAACAGTGACAACTGCAGTGTCTGGTGGTTCACCAACGTGCGAATCGCCGGCGCGCGCAGGGCGGTAATCCAACTCAGCCCCTCGATGGGGCGCAAGTCCTCTCGGATCCGCGCCTCAGTGATCATCCCGCGATCGCCCACCCACACCACGCGGTCCACCCCAAAGCGCTCGCGGACCTTCTGAACCTGGGGGGCCACGGTGGTCGGATCCCCGACGTTCCCGTCGAAGACTTCCACGGCGACCGGGCAGCCGTCGGCACTGCACAACAGCCCAAAGATGATCTGTAATTTGTGCCGCTTGCCGTCCCGCGAATGCCCCAGCTGCCCCAACGGACAGCGCCGGCCCTCGAAGTAGGTACTGGTCACGTCGTAGAGGACCAACGTGCCTTCGGCCAGGTGCGCCGCGGCCAGCGCCTGTTCGATCGTCGGCTGCCGCGCCACCAGCCAGTCGAGGGCGGCATACAGCTCGTCCGCGTCCGTGCCCGCCACCCCGAGGGTCTCCCCCAAGCTGCTGAACAGCGTCTCGTCCGCCAGTCCCCGCGCCGTGGCCAGCTTGGACTGGGGCGCGAGCACCCGGGCACAGATCATCGCCGCAACCACGTCCCGGGGCCGGCTCCGCCGCCGCGCCAGGCGCTGGGGCAGCCGCAGTTTTCGGAGCGTGCCCACCACGGCCGCCACATGGCCGTGGGGGCGGGAGCGCAGGATCTCGAAGCCCGCCGGCCCGCCCGCCCCCTCACCCCGCAAGACCCGCCGCAGGGCGTCCACCTTCGCCGCCGGCCAGGCCGTCAGGTTCGCCAGGGTCCGCTTCCGTACTCTCTTGCCTTCGCGCCATCCCTCGCGCAACAAGATCGCCGGGCGCGAGTTGCGATTGGGCACCGCCTCGATATACATGGGAACTCTAGTACCATATCATGCCTTACTTGTCAACTTATTTCTCCAAT
>JBHICL010000190.1:0-6351 GCA_046759605.1 Alphaproteobacteria bacterium
GGCGTTGGGGGGCCATCTGATCGTCCTCTACCAGCCCTTCGAGCTGGTGATTATCGGTGGCGCCGCCTTGGGCGCCTTCGTCACCGGCAACCCGCTGTCCGTGCTGAAGAAATCCGGTGGCGCCATCGGGGGAACCATAAGAGGGCCGAGCTACAAGAAGGACCACTATCTCGAGCTCCTGTCCCTCCTCTACACCATTTTCAAGCTGGCCAAGACGAAGGGCAATCTCGAGCTCGAGAAGCACGTCGAAAATCCAGAGGAAAGCGAGCTGTTCTCGCAGTTCCCGAAGTTCACGGCGAACCATCACGCCCTCACATTTCTCTGCGATTACCTGAGAATGCTCACCCTCGGCACCGAGAACCCGCACGAGGTCGAGGCACTGATGGACGAGGAGCTTGAAACGCACCACCACGAGCAGGAGCAGGTCTCGGACGCGGTGCAGAGCATGGCGGACGCGCTGCCGGCTCTCGGGATCGTCGCCGCCGTGCTCGGCGTCATCAAGACCATGGGCGCCATCACCGAGCCGCCGGAGGTGCTGGGCAAGCTGATCGGCGGCGCCCTTGTCGGCACCTTCCTCGGCGTCTTCATGGCCTATGGTTTCGTCGGCCCACTCGCCACGGCGATGAAGGCGACGCACAGCGCCGAAAGCAAGTACTTCGCCTGCATGAAAGCCGGCTTCCTCGCTCATCTTCAGGGTTATGCCCCGGCGGTTTCCGTGGAGTTCGCGCGCAAGGCCCTGCAGTCGAACGTGCGGCCGACGTTCGCCGAGGTGGAGGACGCCGTGCAGTCCGTGCCGGCGGCCTGAGCGAGCGAACAACAGGATTCTCGAGCAATGGCGGGGCGGAACGAACAACAGGTCATTATCGTCAAGAAGGTCAAGGGCGGCGGCCACCCTCACCACGGCGGCGCATGGAAGGTCGCGTACGCGGACTTCGTCACCGCCATGATGGCGTTCTTCCTTTTGCTGTGGCTGCTGAACGCCACCACCGACGAGCAGAAGCTCGGCATATCCAACTATTTCAGCCCGGAAGCGGTATCGGCCGGTGAGAGCGGCGCCGGCTTGCCGCTGGCCGGAAGGAGCGTAGCCACCGACGGCGCCCTGAACTCCTCGGGTGGACCGGCCGAGGGCCAGGCGATCGTGCCGATGCCGCCGTCTCCAACCCTGGGAAACGAGCTCGACAACCCGGAAGACCGGGAGATCGACGAAGAGACGCTCGCGGAGCTTCTGGCGGAGCGGGAACAGAAGCAGTTCGAGGCCGCCGAGGAGGAGCTACGTCAGGCGATCCAGTCGGTACCGTCGCTGGCGGAGCTCGCGGATAGCCTGCTCGTCGAGCAGACGGCCGAGGGGCTCAGGATCCAGCTGGTCGACCAGGAGCAGGTCTCGATGTTTCCCCTCGGGAGCGCCGAGCCCCAGGAGAACACCAGGCGCCTGGCGCGGCTGATAGCCGAAGTGGTCGCCAAGCTGCCGAACAGGATATCGGTGACCGGGCATACCGACGCCCTCCCCTACAAGGGCGATAACGGCTACGACAACTGGGACCTCAGCACCGACCGTGCGAACGCCGCCCGGCGGCTGCTCGTGGAAGCGGGCCTGCCCGGCGACCGGATCGCCGGAATCAAGGGCAGGTCGGACACCGAGCTGCTGTTGCCCGACGATCCGACATCGCCCCGCAACCGGCGCATCAGCATCGTTCTCTTGCGCGAGAGCGCCCCTGGCGGGACCGAGCCACCGGAAATCGGCCCGCTGCCACCGGCGAACTGAACCACGACCGCATCGTGCCCTTCGACGTGATCCCGCGCGTCCCGTCGCGCGACGACGGGGTCACGACCCCTGACCCGCGCCTGTGGCCGGATCCAGGAGGACGGCCAGAGCCATTATGGTATCACAGAAGGAACGTTCAATCGTGCTCGGGGATGAGTATTCTATAGACTGGGCAAGGCGACAGACGTGTTGGCGCGATGACCAATCAGGGAGCCAGGATACCAAGCGTCTTCTACCGGACGGGCCCGATGCCGTGCCCCTACCTCATGGGCCGCATAGAGCAGAACCTTTTCACGGAGCTCAGGGGACCAGGCGCCCGGGACCTGCACGATCAGCTTGCGCACGCCGGATTCCGCCGTAGCCATCGCATTGCCTATCGGCCGGCCTGCCCGGGCTGCAACGCATGCGTGCCGGTTCGCATCGTGGTCGACGGGTTCAGGCCAACGCGATCCCAGCGCCGAATCCTCGCCCGCAATCGGGACCTTCGCACCGTCATCGCGGAGCCGGCGGCAACGGCGGAACAGTTCGACCTCTTCGTCAGCTATCAGCGCGACCGCCACCCCGGAGGCGAGATGGCGGTGATGAGCTTCACGGACTACCGCGCCATGGTGGAGGAGTCCGCGGTCGAGACACACGTCGTCGAGTTTCGCGATCCCGGCGACCGGCTGATCGCCTTGTGTCTCATGGACACGCTGAGCGAAGCGCTTTCGGCCGTGTACAGCTTCTTCGATCCCGAGGTGAATGGCCGCAGCCTCGGCACGCACATGATCCTGTGGCTGATCCAGCGCGCGGCCGCCAAGAGCCTCAGGCACGTTTACCTGGGCTACTGGATCGCCGAGTGCGCGAAGATGGCCTACAAGACCCGTTTCGCACCGCTTCAGGCGCTCGGACCGAACGGCTGGCGGCCCCTGGCGGCCCAGGAGAACCTGGCCGCGGACGGGCACGATTTGGTCCCGACACGGGCGGAAACGCGACCTTAACGAATTTCAATGATCTTCGCCGTGCGCGGCAAGTCGGGTGCCGGTCTGGGCGCCGGCGAGGCGGGATGGCCGCCAGATGGAGCGAGGCATGAAGCGCCGTGCTTTCCTGACCGGCGCCGCCACCGGGGCGGCCGCAGCTCTCGCGGGACTTCCGCCCCCGGCGATCGCCCGTGGCCCGCGCGAGCTCACGATGATCGCGCTGTGGTCCAGGGACGAACCCGTGCTGGGGGCGCTGGCGCAGCGACTGGCCCGGCGCATAGCCGAGGCGACCGGCGGCGAGATCGAGGTCGTCGTGCGGGAGCCGGGCGAGGTGGTGCCCCAGTTCGAAACGTTCGACGCCGTATCCGCCGGCCGCGCGGATATGTACTACGGCGCCGAGCACCTGTGGCAGTTCAAGTCGCGCGCGTTCAACTTCTTCGGCGGCGTGCCGTACGGTCTGACCGCGTCCGAGACCGCGGGCTGGATCAGGCAGGGCGGCGGGCAGGAGCTGTGGGACGAGCTCGCCGCCCGGTACAACATGAAGCCGTTTCTGGTGGGCAATACCGGCGGGCAGATGGGCGGATGGTTCAAAGCGGAGATCCGAGACCTCGAGGATTACAAGAGGCTTCGCATAAGCGCACCTGGCCTCGCCGGCGAGGTGCTGCGCCACCTGGGCGCGACCGCGGTCGCAACGCCCATGAGCAACATCGTCGCCGCGCTCTCCTCCGGCTTCCTCGACGGCGCAGTGGGACTCGGACCCTGGTACGACGAGGCCCTGGGGATTCATAGGGTGGCCAAGTTCTATTACTTCCCCGGGGTGCAACAGCCGAACATGGCGCTGAGCTGCTCGATGAACTTGGACATGTGGAGATCGCTTACGGAGGCTCAGCGGACCATGATCCACCTGGCCACAGAGGCGGAGCGCGCCCGCGTCGAAGCCGAGTTCAGCGCCCGCAACACCGTGGCGCTCCGATCGCTCAGAAAGCAGCGCGGCGTCCGGGTGTGGGGGTATCCCCAGGACATCATGAACGCCATCGGCGAGTCCGCGGGCGAGATCGTTGCCGAAGCGGGACGTTCCGAGCCTATGGCGCACAAGATTTACGCGAGCTTCCTCGCCTATCGGCGTGCCGCCATGTCCTGGTCCAAGTTCTCCGACCAGGCCTTCTCGGAGGCTCGGCTGCTGCCGTTCAGGTTCGCGCATACATAAACGCCGCCGCAGCCGACTTCCCAATTGCGTTCGACTCTTTATACTGCGCCTACTTCGGTCGCGGACGTCGCGCGGCCGGCGCGCTCTGCCTGGACCGGAGCCCAGCTCCGCAAGGCGCGGCATTCAGACTAGAGAGGGAGATGTTCATGAAACGTCGTTCCTTCCTCACGGGTGCGGCCGCAACGGGGGTCGTCGCCGCGGCGGCTTCGACATTCCCCAAGCCGGCAATATCCCAGGGCCTCATGGAGTGGCGCATGGTCACGGCATGGCCCAAAGGTCTCCCGGGCATAGGGACAGCGGCCGAGCGCCTCGCCCAGCGCATCGGCGTCATGAGCGAGGGCCGGCTGACCGTTCAGGTCTTCGCCGGCGGCGAGCTGGTGCCCGCGCTGCAGGTCTTCGACGGTGTCGCCGGCGGCACCGCGGAGATGGGCCACGACGCGTCCTACTATCACCTGAGCAAATCGCCGGCGACCGCGTTCTACACGGGTGTTCCTTTCGGGATGACCGCCAACGAGCTCACGGCCTGGATTCGCTTCCGCGGCGGTCAGGAGCTGTGGGACGAGCTCTACGCGCCGTTCAACCTCAAGGCGTTCCTCGCCGGCAACACCGGCGTGCAGATGGGCGGCTGGTTCCGTAGCGAGGTCACGTCGCTCGACGACTTCAAGGGGCTCAAGTACCGCATGCCCGGCCAGGGCGGGCAGGTCCTCACGCGCCTGGGCGCCACGGTGGTCCTGCTGCCGGGGGGCGAGGTGTTCCCGGCGCTGCAGTCCGGCGCCATCGACGCCACCGAATGGGTCGGTCCTTATAGCGACCTGACGCTGGGCTTCTACAAGGTTGCCAAGTTCTATTACTGGCCCGGCTTCCACGAGCCGGGGTCGGGGCTCCAGTTCACGGTGAACAAGGAAAAGTTCGATGCGCTTCCCGAGGATCTCAAGCAGATCATCGAGACAGCGGCCGGAGCCGAGAACGACGCGGTGCTCGCCGAGTTCAATGGCCGCTCCGCCCAGGCGCTGCAGACCCTCGTTCGCGAGCATGGGGTCCAGCTGCGTCAGATGCCGCGCGACGTCCTCATGGCCATGGGCTCCGAATCCGGCAAGCTGATGCAGGAGACCCTCGACGACGGCGATGAGATCACCCAGAAGATCGCGCGGTCCTTCCTGAAAGCGCGGAGCGAGGCGCTCGTCTGGACACGCATTGCCGATCAGGGCTTCACCAATGCGCGGCTGTTGCCTTTCGACTATCCGCGCGGCTGATCACACGTCCGCCAGGGGACAACGCCGGCCCCGGCGCCCAGGACGGCGCCGGGGCTTTCTTGTCTGCCGGGCGCGGCCCCAATCACACGTGGGGATGGGATTGCGGCGGCAAGATATGTGCATATACTGCTTTATCTGACATCGAGCGTCGGCGAGCACGTCCTCGCCCATCGCGATCGACAAGAACATGGGAGTTGTGCATGAAACGCCGTTTCTTCCTGAAGGGTGCCGCCGCAACGGGTGCGGTCGCGGCCGCCGCTTCGACATTCCCCAAGCCGGCCATATCCCAGGGACTCATGGAGTGGCGCATGGTCACGTCCTGGCCCAAGGGTCTGCCCGGGTTGGGCACCGGCGCCGAACGCGTCGCGCAGCGTATCAGCACCATGAGCGAGGGCCGTCTGTCGGTGAAGGTCTTCGCCGGCGGCGAGCTGGTGCCGCCGCTGCAGGTCTTCGACGGCGTCGCCGGGGGCACGGCGGAGCTGGGCCACGACGCATCCTACTATCACCTCGGCAAGTCGCCGGCGACCGCGTTCTACACGGCGGTGCCGTTCGGCATGACCGCGGCCGAGCTGAACGCCTGGGTCCATTGGGGCGGCGGCCAGGAGCTCTGGGACGAGCTCTACGCGCCCTTCAACCTCAAGGCGTTCCTCGCCGGCAACACCGGCGTGCAGATGGGCGGCTGGTTCCGGAAGGAGATCCGCTCGGTCGAGGACCTCGAGGGCCTCAAGTTCCGCATGCCGGGCCAAGGCGGTCAGGTCCTGCAGCGCCTGGGCGCCACGGTCGTGCTCCTGCCGGGAGCCGAGATCTTTCCGGCATTGCAATCCGGCGCCATCGATGGCACCGAATGGGTCGGGCCCTACAACGACCTGTCCCTCGGCTTCTACAAGGTCGCCAAGTTCTACCACTGGCCCGGTTTCCACGAGCCGGGGTCGGGGCTCCAGCTCACTGTCAACAAAGAGAAGTACGAGGCGCTGCCGCAGGACCTCCAGACGGTCGTCAAGACGGCAGCCGAAGCCGAGAATAGCCTCATGCTGGCGGAGTTCAACGGCCGTTCGGGCCCGGCCTTGGAGACGCTCGTGCGCCAGCATGGCGTTCAATTGAAGCAGATGCCGCGCGACGTCCTCATGGCCATGGGCACCGAATCCGGCAAGCTGATGCAGGACCTGCTGG
>JBHICL010000191.1:0-6339 GCA_046759605.1 Alphaproteobacteria bacterium
TCGACCTGGACGCCATGTCGGTGGATGAACGGGTCCAGGCGGCGAACGTCCTGCGCCGCGCTTTGGAACGACTGGCCGAATCCCCGTGAGGAGCCGGACATGTCCCTGAAAGACTATCGAACCGCTTTCGTGACCGGTGCTTCGAGCGGCATTGGCGCCGCCATAGCTCGCGCCCTGGCCGGGGCCGGACTCGAGGTCCATGCCTGCGCCCGCCGCCGCGACCGTCTGGATGAGCTGGCGGCGACGGCCGGCTGCACTCCCCATGTGCTGGACGTGAACGAGGCCGACAGCCTGTACCGAGCGCTGGAAGAGCTCGAGATCGACATCCTCGTGAACAATGCCGGGCTCGGCCGCGCGTACGACGGATTTTCACGCGCCGGCCGCGAAGACATCGACACCGTGATCGGCACCAATGTCAGCGCTCTGATCCACGCAACCCGGGCCGTGTTGCCCGGCATGATCGAGCGGCGCCGCGGTCACGTGGTCAACCTCGGCTCGATCGCCGGGATGTATCCCTTGGGCTTCTCCGTCTACGGCGCGTCGAAAGGGGCGGTACGGTTGTTCAGCCAGAACCTGCGTTTGGAGCTTCACGGCTCCGGTGTGCGCGTCACCGAGATCTGCCCGGGCCGTGTCGCCAGCGAGTTCTTTGTGACCGCAACGGGGGACCCGGATGCTGCCGCCGGGTTTACTCAGGGCCTCGAGTGCCTGGTTCCCGAGGATGTGGCCGAAGCGGTGATGTTCGCCCTGGACGCACCGTGGCGGTGCAACGTCAGCACGATAGAGCTGCTGCCGACCGAGCAGACGGTGGGCGCCGTTCACATCAACCCGGTCGAACGCACCGGCTGAGCGTCGAGGTGTATATCCGCCGGCGGAGCGGCCTGCGCTAGCCTCTCTCCCAAACCATGCGGCAGTGGGTCTCCCGCACGAGGAACGCCGCCGAGACGGCAAGCACCCCGCACGCGAGCAGCGGCAGAAGCGCCACCTGAAAAGCGTCAAGCGAATATACTCTCGCGCCCGCCTCCATCCGGCCATCCCAGTTGATGTCGAGGAGCAAGCCGAGGAACGGCTGGAAGAGCGCACCCGAGCCCATCACGATCGTGTTGACGAAGCTCACCGCGGTGCCCGCCGCCCTCGACGGGTTGTGTTCGCGTGCCGTGACGAACGCGAGATGCATCGTGCTCGACGCCATGCCGTTGATGAGCAACAGCGTCTGGCCCCCCCTCAGGGGCAGCCCCGGCAGATAGACGAGCAGCGCAAAGCTGCCAAGAGCCAGCCATGCCGCGAGGACCATGGGTAGCCTGCGCCGGCCGATATGGTCGGAGAGCCAGCCGACCAGCGGCGCCCCGATGGCCCAGCCGATCATGAACAGTGAGATAGAGGCGGCGGCCGCAGCTCGCGGCAGGCCGTAAGCCTGCATCATGTAAGGCACGCCCCAAAGAACGGCGAAGGAGGACATGGTCGCCGTCATGGCCGCGCAATACAGTGCGCATATCCAGCTTTGCCGGATGGTCGTGACCCGGCGCAACCCGTCCAACAGTCCAGCGGGTTCCACCTGCGGTAAAGCCGCCTTTGCCGCGGGCGGATCTCGCACGATGAACCAGATCGACACCGACAGAACCAGAGCGAAAATGGCCGCCCCCAGCAGTGTCTCGCGCCAGCCGGTCGCGGCGACGACCAAAGCCAGGGGCGCCTGTCCCCCGACGGCTCCGACCATGGCCAGGAGCGATGTGAGCCCGCTCACGAGGGCGAAGCGTTTCGGCGGGAACCATCCAGCCGCAAGCTTGAGGGTCCCGACGAAGGCGAAACCCGCCCCGCCTCCGATCAGAAGCCGGCCGAGATAGGCCGGCGCGAGGCTGTCGGCGGTGGCGAAAAGCAGGCTTCCCAAACCACAGAGCAAGCTGCCGGCCGCCAAGATGCGTCGTGCCCCCCAACGATCCACCATGATCCCGAGGGGTAGTTGCATGCCGGCATAGGCGTAGAAATAGAACGCTGCGAGATTGCCGAGGACAGCGGCACTGACGGCGAAGTCCCGCATGAGGTCCTCGACCATGACGCTGGGGGCGACGCGCTGGAAAAACCCGTAACAGAAGAAAAGCCCGCCCAGCGACCAGACGACCCAGGGAAGACTCCCCGAGGGCAACGCCTCGGTATCGCTGGCTCGTCGGGTCGTCACGCGGCGCCGGAGCCGGCTTTGAGTCCGTCCGAGGCGAAGAGCCTGCCCCATCCATGCACGCGGCGGGCGTCTACTCCCGCCATGTGCAGAGATTTCCAGACGACCGCTGTGATGGAATCGCAGACAGGGATGCCAAGCTCCTCCTCGATATCCGCTACCAGGGGCGCCGAGGCCATGTTGGTGCATACGGTCAGGATCGTCTCCGGTCGGGCTCGCGCCACCTCCCGAATCATCGCCGTGATTTGTGCCTCGGTCACTTCGGCGAAGGCGTAGTTGACGCGAGCGCCGAAGTGCCTCTCGGCGACGCAGCTCAAGCCGAGCGTTTCGTAGTTGGCGACGATGCGATCCTGGACCTCTTTCCGATACGGCGTGACCAGGCCGAAGCGCCTGATTCCCGCCGCGACGAGGATCTCGTTCATGGCGAGCACGGACGAGGTCGCGGGGATTCCGGTCTCCTTTTCGATCGAACGGCACAAGTGCTCGTCGCGCTCGAAACCGAGCCACGAAGCCGACGTGCCGTTCCAGCCGATGACGTCGACACGGGCGTCGGCGAGCAGTCGAGCGGCTTCCAGTAGGACCTCCGAATCGAATTGGGCCTGGGATGCTTCGCCGAGAGAGATCTCAGTCACCCGGAAACGGGCGAAATGCACCGACACCTCGGGCACACCGGAAACCATGGCCGTCGTTGCCGGCTCGAGCACCGTGTTCGACGACGGCGTCAGCATTCCCAGCTTTACGGTTGCGGCCATCACAGTCGCTCGAGGGGACGGTTCATCGTCCCAGGTTGGGCAGCCATAAGGCGATGTCGGGGAACAGCACCAGCATGAAGATCATCACGATGAGCGTGATGACGAATGGCGCCGCGCCCGCCATGACGTCGTGGAGCTGCCCACGGCCGCGGACACCCTGAACCACAAAGAGGTTGATGCCGACGGGCGGGGTAATCATGGCCGTCTCGATCAGCAGGATCATGATCACCCCGAACCACACGGGATCGAAGCCCAGAGACACAATGACCGGCGTGATAATGGGGACGGTGGCGACCATCATCGAAAGGGTCTCCATGAACATCCCCAGGACGACGTAGAACGCAATAACGGCGATAAGCGTCTCCATTGGCGACCAGCCGAGACCCGTTATCATGGCGTTCACCTTGGCCGTGAGCCCTATCCCTGTGATCACGAAGTTCAGGAACTTTGCGGCCACGATGATCGCCATGATCATGGCCGTGGAACGCATCGTCCCCTCAATGGCCTCGCGCATCATCGACCACGTGAGCTGTCTTCGCCACGCGACCAGCCCCATGGCGGCGAGAACCCCCAGCGCGGCCGATTCGGTTGGCGTGGCCCAGCCGGCGTAGATCGACCCGATGACGACGACGAAGATCAGCAACGGCGGAAGCAGGTCCGGCAGGCTCCGGATGCGGTTCGTCCAGTCGGTCTCGATCTTCTCGCCGCCCCAGCGGGGCCGGACGCCACAGCCGATGAGCACCGTGAGCATGAAGAGGCCGGCAAGAACGAAACCCGGCGTAAAACCCGCAAGATAGAGCTGAACGATCGACGTATCCGTGAGAACGCCATAGACGATCATGTTGATCGAGGGTGGGATCAGGATGCCGATCGTGCCGCCTGCCGCAATGGTGCCGAGGAAGAACCGCTCGTTGTAGCCACGCCTTTCGATCTGCTCTATGGCCACGGTGCCGATGGTGGCGGCGGTGGCCACGCTGGACCCGGAGATCGCGGCGAACATGGCGCAGGAGCCAACGTTTGAGTGCATGAGCCCGCCGGGGAGCCACGACAACCAGTGAGTCGCGGCGCCGTACATCCTTTCGGCGATTCCAGAACGCAGCATGATCTCGCCCAACAGGATGAACATCGGAATGGCAACGAGGATGAAGTCGGTTGAAGATCTCCAGCCGATCTCACCTATGGCGCGGTGCAACGGCAGAAACGAATACGCCTCGTCGAGGACTAACCCGAGCGTGCCCAGCACGGCCGCCACGGGGATGCTCAGCGCGAGCATGCCCAACAGCACGACGACTGCCGTTGCGATCACTCCGTTACCTCCTCTGGCTTCTTGGGATGTGTCAGCTCGTGCTTGACTTCCTCCCGCACGGTCAACGAGCCGATGTGTCGCTGCACGGCGGCCACGTCACCGCGCGCCATGGACATGAACGCGCGGACAAGCAACAACACGGCGATCAGGACGAACACGAACAGGCCCATGACCCAAAGAAGCTGAGGGAACATCAGCGGCGTTTCGAGAGCGGTCATGGTTTTCGTATCCATCCGCACCGAATTGCTGAAAACGCCGTACGCCTGCCAGGCGAACACGGCCATGAACATTGCGAACACGACGAGCGCCAGCAGGTCGAGCACGGCGCGAATCCTGATCGGAAGCCACGCATAAAGAGAGTCGATCCGGACGTGCGCGCGCTCGAGAAGCGCGAAACCGAGAGCCCATGCGCTGCTGATGGCGAGCGCAAAGCCAGACAGCTCGTCCGCACCGCCGACGGTTATGCTAAACGCTTTTCGGATGACGACGTCGACGCCGACGATGACGGCGGAAACGACTATGAGCACGCCGCCGAACCAAACGCCGTAACGCGAGAGCGTCCGCACCCCGGTTATCAGACGATCCATCGTGTCGAACTATGCAGCAGTTGTGGGCGGACGCCGACGATGTCGCCCGCCCTAGGTAAGGCTTAGAGCTTGTCGAGTGGGATCGTCAGACCGACGACTTTGCCGACTGTATCGTTCCATTCCTGGGCGATATCCTTGCCGGCCCGCTTCCCCCACTGAACCAACACCACGTCGGTCATGAGCTGTTTGTGAAGCGCCTTGTCTTCATCGCTTACCGGCACGTTCACCAGATCTGCCGGGTCGCCTTCCGGGCATTCTCCCAAGCCGAAATTGCAGTTGTCGGCAGCGGCCACGGCCTCGGCCGCGGTGCTCCACATCTTGTCCTCGAGGCCATCGAACTGCTCGAGGAAGAAGTTCTGGAGATCGGGACCGAAGCGCTCCCACGAGTCCAGGCTTACTGACTGGTAGTTGATGCTCCAACCCATGAATACCTGGAGCTGGTGGGTGGAAACCTCGGGCCAGCCGGCGGTGAAGCCGCTCATGGTGCCCGTGACGGCACAGTCGACGACGCCACGTTGCAGGGCCGGCACGACTTCGGCAAAGGCCATGCTGACCGCCGAGGCGCCGATGGCTTCCATGAAGTCGGTCATGGTCTTGTTGAAGACGCGGACCTTCTTGCCCTTGAGGTCTGGGAGGCCCGCGATCGGCTCGCGGCACCATATGACCTGTGGTGGGTTGGTCCCCACCGCGAGCATCTTGGTATTGAACAGCTCCTCGGCAAACCGCGACATGGTTGGCAGCCACGCTTCGCAGGCCGCGCGCGCGGTATCG
Source organism: Alphaproteobacteria bacterium (assembly GCA_046759605.1). GTDB lineage: Bacteria > Pseudomonadota > Alphaproteobacteria > UBA6615 > UBA6615 > JBHICL01. The sequence goes on from JBHICL010000191.1 coordinate 5,587, forward strand.
ATGTCGAGCGCGAGACCGGCCAGGTCGCAGCCCTCAAAGACCGGGTTGTCGCCGGCCATTTTGCTGACATCACCGGCGCCGAAGTCCACGACGCCCAAATTCGTCATGCGCAAAATCTGAGTGCCCGCGACCCCCAACTGTTCCATGGGGGCGAAGGTGGCGGTGACTTTTCCGCCAGAAGCTTGCGGAATGGTCTCGTTCCAGAACGGGACCTCGTCCTTCGTAGACACCACCGTGTTGCCGGCGAGACCGACCCCGCTAATGTGTATCTCCGGCAGCTCTTGAGCGCCTGCGGCTCCAGCAGCGAACGCCCCTGCGACCGTTGCGCCGATAAGAGTGAAGGACAGTCTGTTCATCTGGTCCTCCCTGCTTGCTGTTATTGCGACAAGCCAGCTCGCGTTTCATCAGCGCGGCTGCTGTCATCGTGTCATTCCCGTCATACGGCGGCGCACCCAAGTTTCTTGCACGCCGAGACAACGTCCTGGCGAGTGGGTAATCCAGTGTGGGTTTTGGCGCGTCACGCCGTCCCGCTCACATTGGTGGTTTCCGACGGGAATAGCGTTTCCACTGAGTGTCATACACTCCACAAAACTATGTCAAGAAGCGGCCCGTATGATCCGGTAGGATATGCGGTCCCGGTGTCGCGCCCTCCCAACACTAAAGGAATTGTGCGCGGCACACTTCGGACACCTTCGGATTCACGTTTCGAGCATGGCTATGACAGGATCGAGACTTGCCGGGAAAACCGCATTG
>JBHICL010000192.1:0-6308 GCA_046759605.1 Alphaproteobacteria bacterium
GACCCGACCACGAAGGCGAGTGGAACGCAAGCACCACCGGCGGTATTGTTCCGCTGCCGTCGCATCGGGAAGGACGAGGGACATGGACGAGGACCTGTTCAACATGGAGATCCGCCGCTTCTTGAAGCAGCTTGGCGTGACCAGCCAACGAGCGATCGAAAAGGCCGTGCGCGAAGGGCTGGAGTCCGGCGCCTTGGGCGATACCGACACCGTGCGCGTCGCCGGCACCATAACGATCGACCGCCTCGGGCTCAGCCACCGGATCACGGCCGACCTGAAGCTGGCCTGACGGGGACGCCATCTTGCTCGAACTCGTCTCCCTCGCCGTCGACCAGGCGGCGAACCCGTTCGCGCTCGTGGGCTACATCGCCATCGGCGCCTACGTTCAGCGGCTTTGGCACGCGATCAAATTCGGTTTCCTATGGGGACTGGCGTTTCACATCTTCGCCATTGCCCTCGGCAGCATCGACCTGCTCGACCCGTCGCGGGTCCTGGTCACGGGGCTGCTCAGGGTTACCGGCGCCGTTCTCGTCACCATCGCCGTCTTCTATCTGGCGCGGGCCGTGCGCGGCCACGGGGGCCGCCCACGCGGGCCCGGCGGCCGACGCCGGCGCTCGCGACTGCGGGCAGTCGGGGGCCGGGACATGGGCGACGGCGGCGCCCACTGAGGGGGGCTCCTAGCCCCGGCGCTCCAGCATCATCTTTTTGATTTCGGCGATGGCCTTCGCCGGGTTGAGGCCCTTGGGACAGGCCCTGGCGCAATTCATGATCGTGTGGCAGCGATAGAGACGGAACGGATCCTCGAGCTGGTCCAGGCGCTCTCCCGAGCTCTCGTCGCGGCTGTCGGCCAGCCACCGGTACGCCTGCAAGAGGACGGCCGGGCCGAGGTAACGGTCGGCGCTCCACCAATAGCTGGGGCAGCTGGTGGAGCAGCAGGCGCATAGGATGCACTCGTAAAGACCGTCGAGGCGCGCGCGATCCTCGGGCGACTGGAGGCGCTCCCGCTCCGGTGCCGGGCTGTCCACCTTGAGCCACGGTTCGATGGCCCGGTACTGAGCGAAGAAGTGGCCCATGTCCGGCACCAGGTCCTTGATCACCGGCTGATGGGGCAGGGGATAGATCTTCACGTCCCCCTTCACGTCGCTGATGTACATTGTGCACGCGAGCGTATTGATGCCGTCGATGTTCATCGCGCACGAGCCGCACACGCCCTCGCGGCATGAGCGCCGGAACGTCAAGGTGGCGTCGATCTCGTTCTTTATCTTTATGAGCGCGTCCAGAACCATCTGCCCGCACGTGTCGAGATCGATCTCGTAGGTATCCAGGCGCGGGTTGTCGTCATCGTCAGGGTTCCAACGGTAGACCCTGAAGCGCTTGGTATTGCCACCGCCTTCCGCCGGCCACGTCTTGCCTTCCCGGACCTTCGCGTTTCTCGGCAGCGTGAATTCGACCATGCTCTCCCCCGAAGGCGACCCTCAATACACCCTTGCCTTGGGCGGGAAGCTCTGGACCTCGTTGGTGAGTGGCTGCAGATTGACGGGCCGGTAGTCCAGACGCGTCTCTCCCCGATCGTCGACCCAGCAGATGGTGTGCTTGAGGAAGCCTTCGTCGTCCCGCTCGGGATAGTCCTCGCGCGCATGCGCGCCGCGGCTCTCGGTGCGGTTCAGCGCCGAGTGCATGGTGGCCACGGACTGGACGAGCAGATTGTCGAGCTCGAGTGTCTCGACGAGATCCGAATTCCAGATGAGCGACCGGTCGCTCACCTGGAGGTCGTCGCACGCCGTAACAAGCTCCGCAAGTCGCTCCGCGCCTTCGCGCAAGACCTGGCCGGTGCGGAAGACGGCGCAGTTGTCCCGCATCGTCTTCTGCATCTCGAGCCGCAGACTGGCCGTGGGCGTGCCGCCGTCGGCGTGGCGCAGCCGGTCGAAGCGATCGAGCGCCGCCTCCCCGGCGCTCTCGGGGATTGGTTTGTGGGTCTCGTCCGCGCCGATCAGATCCGCCGCGCGGTTGGCCGCGGCGCGTCCGAACACGACCAGATCCAGGAGCGAGTTGGAGCCTAGCCGGTTGGCCCCATGCACCGACACGCACGCGGCCTCGCCGACGGCCATCAGCCCCGGCACGACGCTGTTCGGCTCGCCGTCCTTCAGGGTGACGACCTCGCCGTGATAGTTCGTCGGGATGCCTCCCATGTTGTAGTGGACCGTGGGGATCACCGGTATCGGCTCTTCGGTCACATCGACCCCGGCAAATATGCGTGCGGTCTCGGCAATCCCGGGGAGGCGTTCGTGGATGACCTCGGGGTCGAGGTGCTCCAGGTGCAGGTGGATGCAGTCCTTGTGCTCGCCGATGCCCCGGCCCTCACGGATCTCGATGGTCATCGCGCGGCTGACCACGTCGCGGCTGGCCAGGTCCCTGGCGCTCGGCGCATAGCGCTCCATGAAGCGCTCGCCCTCGGAGTTGGTGAGATAGCCGCCCTCGCCCCGGACCCCCTCCGTGATCAGCATCCCGGCCCCATAGACGCCGGTGGGATGGAACTGCACGAACTCCATGTCCTGCAGTGGCAGCCCGGCCCGCGCCACCATGCCGTTGCCGTCACCGGTGCAGATGTGGGCGGAGGTGCTCGAGAAGTAGGCGCGCCCATAGCCCCCGGTCGCCAGCACGACGATGTGGGCGCGGAACCGATGTAGCGTGCCGTCCTCGAGGCTCCACGCCATGACGCCTCGGCACGCGCCTTCCTCGTCCAGGATCAGGTCGAGGGCGAAGTACTCGATGAAGAACTGGGTCTCGAACCTGAGCGCCTGCTGATAGAGCGTGTGCAGAATCGCGTGTCCGGTCCGGTCGGCGGCGGAGCATGTCCGGTGGGCGGGGGGACCTTCGCCGTAATTCGTGGACATGCCGCCGAACGGTCGCTGATAGATCCTGCCGTCCGGCGTGCGCGAGAACGGGACGCCGTAGTGCTCGAGCTCGACCACCGCCGGCACCGCCTCGCGGACCATGTACTCGATCGCGTCCTGGTCGCCGAGCCAGTCGGAACCCTTGATGGTGTCGTACATATGCCAGCGCCAGTCGTCCTCTCCCATATTGGCGAGCGCGGCGCTGATACCGCCCTGGGCGGCGACGGTGTGGCTGCGGGTCGGGAAGACCTTGCTCACGCACGCGGTCTTGAGCCCCTTATGAGCCATGCCGAACGCGGCCCGCAGCCCGGCGCCGCCGGCGCCGATCACGACCACGTCGTAGGTATGATCGACGACCTCGTAGGCGGTGGTCATGCGATCGCCCCGAAGGCGATTTTCAGCACCGAGAAAATGCCGATGAGCGCCAGCACGATGGCGACGCCCTTGAGGACGGCGATGGCGCTCACTTTCAGCCACTCGGTATGCACATAGTCCTCGATGACGACCTGGAGGCCAAGCTGCGCATGGTGAAAGGTCGCCGCTACGAGAAGAACGAGAAGGACCGCCGTGACCGGGTGGCCTATCCAGGCCACGGCCGCGTCATGGCCGGCCCCGACTTGGGCGATGAGCGCAATCACGAACCACAGGGCGAGGGGCACGAGCGCGGCCGCCGTCCACCGCTGCGCCCACCAGTGCTCCACCCCCGACTTGGCCGAGCCGAGCCCGCGGGCGCGCGCCAGCGGTGACCTGAGGTTCATCTCAGGCGCCTCCGAGAAGCGACAGGCCGACGGCCCACGAGACCACGGTCAGCACCACGGTAAGTACGATCACCACCAGGCCCGAGCGGTATCCGGTGCGGAGATCGAAGCCCCAACCCGTATCCCAGGCCAGGTGCCGGACGCCATTCAAGAGGTGGTAGAACAACGCCACGGTCCAGCCGAACAGCAGCAGCCTGCCGATGACCGAGCCGATGAACCCTTGAGCGAGCGCATAGGCCTCCGGTCCCGCCGCCGCGGCCGCCAACCACCACACGAGCAGCAGCGTGCCGACGGTGAGCGCCACGCCGGTGATTCTGTGCAGGCCCGACAGCACCATCGTCCACTGCCAACGGTAGATCTGGAGATGCGGAGATAGCGGACGATCTTGTCCGGACATCCGGTCCCCCCCTTTGTCGCGAACGGTGGTTCGCGGCGCGCGCTGCGCCCGCGCTGGTTTAGACCGCCGCAGGTCGGTAGTCAACGACCGGACCTCTGCCTCGATACCGCCATGCCTGGCGATACGCCGAAAGGTTCACTCGAAAACGCAACCAACGCCTCCTAAGAACCTCGAGTCAAATGGCAATCGCGTTGGCCTTCGTAGTGGAAGTGAAGAACAGTACGTCCTCCTGTGGAAAAAATGTGGATAAACTGTGCAACGCTCGCAAGTTTATGCACAAGAAAGTTGGGCGTCGGTTGCTTTTATTATTGCGGGCCAAGACAAGTCAAAAGATTATGACTTTGACACGCATTGGCGTTGAAGTGCTCCTTCTCTCGGCGGCAAGCCGGCCTTTCGGGGCCGGCTCGCCAAAGAAAGACGGACTTCGAGATAAAAAGCGGGGACGCTCGCCGGCTATCGAGATGTAAAGGCGCTTCACACGGTGGCCTTGGAGCACTTCGGTGCAATGGGGTCGCCAGCCCGGGAGACCCGGCGCCGAGCCATGCGGAGCCAGAGGTTGGGCGACCGCGACCCTCGGGTGGCTGGCGCCGGCCGAAGGCAAGGCAAGGTCAGGCGGCTCCTTCGGGAGCAGGGCTCTTCCGAGCGGAAGGCAGTGTCGTTGGCACTCGGCCTTCCCACGTCGTCACCGCTCGCGGTCCTCGTCGTGACGCGGTGTCGGGGTAAAGGATGGGTCACAGGCCGCTTGGCGGCAGGCGTCCCGTCGGGAAGGTGGGCGGTTCGCTACCAGGCTCTCGCCGGCCCGGTTTTGAATCGACCTAGCCGGGATCCGGAACCTTCGGGTTCTGAGTCGCGGCGACGAAGCCGACACTAAGACACCGTCTTCAGCGGGTCATGGCCCCGCGAGGGGTGTCGGGTTCGATCGGAGCCTCGTGCTCCGTTCCGCCGGGCAGCCGCCCGGGAAGTGGCTAGCGTATCGGCCAGGGGTGCGTAACCACGATCTCGGACGGCCCACGGCCTGCAAACGCCAAACCGTGTTGTGTTGCCGGTCCCCGGACCGGTGACGCAACGGATCGGGCGGCCTTCGGGCCGGCCGATCCGGCGGACCGGGAAACCTTCGGGCTTCTTGGTTCGTGGAACCGGGAGGCCTTCGGGCCAAGCGGTTCCGGATCGTGGGTCCTTCGGGATCCATGATCCACCGGGTCAGACGGCTACGGGCGGACTGATCCAGCCGGCCACAAAGCTTTCGGGCGGCGTGGTCGACAGGACCAAGAAACCCGCAAGTGCCTGATCCAGAGGCGTCAGGGGTGCTCCTCGGAGCACCAGCGATGGACCCCGCGTCCGCGCACCTGGCGCCTCTTTCTTTTTTTCCTGCCGCAAGCGGACCGGGCAGGAACCCAGGCAACCAACCGACGCCAAAGAGGCCCAGCCCCCGGGCCAGGCCCCTATAGTAGCGTCGGTCATGAACCCCGCGTCCATGCACCTTGTGACGCCCTCGTAACCGGGCGTGTCGCGTCGAGTCAACAAAATTTTGCGGTGTTGAAGATGAAGCTTGGCATATGTTGTATATGATGCACGGATTGGCCGATCACCGGAGCGACGGCGCGCGGCCGCTCGGAATGGGCCCACGGCGATGAACGTCCTTTCCATACATTCCCATGTGGCCTACGGCCACGTGGGGAACGCCGCGGCCACCCTGCCCTTGCAGCTTATGGGCTTCGAGGTGTGGGAGGTCCATACGGTCGCGTTCTCCAACCACCCCGGCTACGGCGACAGGCGAGGGTTGGTCCTGGACGCGGACCATGTGGCGGCGATTCTCGAGGGTGTCGGCGAGCGGGGCGCCTATGCGCGCTGCGATGCGATCCTCTCCGGCTATCTCGGCGACCCGGACACCGGGCCGGTCGTGCTCGACGCGGTCGAAAGGGTGCGCGCGGCCAATCCCACCGCCCTGTACTGCTGTGATCCCGTGATCGGCGACTCGGATAGAGGCGTCTACGTGCCCGACGGCGTCGCCGGGTTTCTTCGTGAGTGCGCCATTCCCCCCGCGAGCATCGTGACGCCGAACCAGTTCGAGCTGAGCGCGCTCACGGGCATGAGCGTCGATGACCTGGACAGCGCGCTCGCGGCGGTGGACGTGATCCGGGCGGCCGGACCACGGATCGTTCTGGTCACGGGTCTCAGGCGTCGCGACGGTCGCGGCGACCGGATCGAGATGCTGGCGGTGAGCCCCGAGGGCGGCTGGCTCGTCGCCACGCCGATGCT
>JBHICL010000193.1:0-6306 GCA_046759605.1 Alphaproteobacteria bacterium
GCCGGTAAGCCGAGAGGACGGTCGCCGAAAGGGACCCTTGCGCTTGCAACGCCCCCGGCGGCGGGCGGCACCGCTAGTCGCTGAAGGGATCGTGCACGAGGATGGCATCCTCACAAGGCCTGGAAGACCAGAGCAAGCTCAATCTTGTCCAGCAGTACGATTCCGATTAACGCGTCTCAGGGCTCACGCGCCAGATGCGCCAGCGTCGGATGCCCCACCACGCAGCAACGATGGCAGCGATGAGTAGGGCCAAGCTGGACGCAAGAACCAGGCTTATCCCTAGATACCCGATCGTGAAGATCAACAGGCCCACGCCCGAGACGATCGAGGCAACGGTTCCCAGGCGCGGCAATCGGACCCGGGGACTGGCAACCGCGACGATGCCGATCCAGAGCAGGACCGTTCCCACCGCGCTCAGTAGCAGGCCAAGCTGATTGGCGCCGGCTGAGACATAGCCGATAGAAAAAGCCGCCTCCTCCGAGGACTGATTGGCATAGAGCTTCTCGAATGCGAACTGGATGCCCTGGGTCGGCACGGTGATGCGTAGCGGCTGACCCATCTGGGCCTGGTAGGCGTCGCTCACCCGCGCCATCGCCTCCGCCCCTACGGCCCGCGGATTTACCCGGACGCCGCGCAGGACCAGGTCCATCGTGCTGTCTGGCACCAGGTAGCGAGGGCCGACCGGCAGGAATACGTCCCAGCGGCTATGGGTCACGACCATGTCGGGGCGGGGTAGGCGACTCGAGACCGTCCCGACGTGCTCGATGCCCTCGACCGGCGTGGCATAGACGATATCAACCGGGAATCCCTTGGCGGAATTGGTCATCCTGACTAGTACGGCCGAGCCGTCCGCGTTCGCGTCGTCGCTCGCATAGGCCGGCTTCTCCGGCTTGCCGTCTACGAATACCGACCACACCTGGGAGCCCGGCGGCAATACTAGGCGCAGAAACTGACGCCGGCTGTTGCGCACGATCATGCGCGCGGTCGTCACCGACAGCCCATCACGGGTCAGCAGGGTCTTGTAGTCGGCCCGTTCGATGGCGGCCACCTGCACGTCGATCTCCTGGTGCCGGGTGATCTTGAGTGCCAATTTGAACGGTGGCCTGGCGCTGACGTAGCGATAGGCGAGCAGGATGGGATTGGTGGTCTTGAGCACCAGTTGTTGCGGCAGCTCGTTGATGTCCAGGTTCGAGAGCTGCTCGACCGTGGCGGCGCTGACCTCCACGGCGGTCAGCGCCTCGATCGCGATGCGCCCGTGTTCGACCTCCGCGTCGGTCACGGAAATGGCGGGCACCGCCGTTTCCGATGCTTCGCGGTCCATGATCCGCTCGTAGTTCACCTCGATGCGGAATTGGCCTTCCATTTCGCGAGTGAACTCCATTTCGATGACCTGTCGGCCATCGACGTCCCGCACCTCGTGGGTGCGGAGCGACGGGCCGGATACGCCGAGCACGTTGACGTTGCCCGGCGCCTGCAGGCGCAGATCCACGATCGCTCCGGACTTGACGTCGATCTCGACCGTGGCCGAACCCTTCATGGTCACGTCGCCCAACGATATCAAGGTATCGATCCGAGCATCGAACCGGCCTTGCTTGCGTTCAGGCGCGACCGCTGCGACAAGCAGCGTCACCATCGGTTCGATGTATTTGTAGGTGTGCGCGACCGTCATGGTGATCTGGTTGCGGATGAAGGCCGGCAGCTGATTCTCGCCGACCTTGGAGAGGTCGTCCGAGGAGACCGGCTTGAGGGTGAACTCCTGACCGGAGAGCAGCGCGACCATGCCGCGTTGGCGATGTACGTTGTTGGCGCTCAACAAGGGGACGGCAACCGAGTCCACCGTGCTCGTGTCGGCGCCCAGTAAGCGTTCATATGATACCTCCAGGACATACTCTCCCGTAACCGGGCGCTCGAGGAAGATATTGATCTTTTTTCGCCCCGCGCTCTCTGAGGCCGCGACCGCCCAATCCGACAGCCCCCCCGTCGGCGCCACAATTCGGTTCACCTGGGCGTCATCGGGAATCTCCAATTCCAGCAAATTGGTTTCGCCATGGGTGATCTCGTAGACCACGGTTCCCTGGACGTGCAGGACGCCCTCTTCAGTGTGGACCGCATGAAAAAGGCTGGCATTTGCGCGCACCTGTCCGCGCAGGTCTTCCGGGATGGCCTCGGTCCAGGTGAAGACCACGCTGTCGCTCATGGGGATGAAGGTGGTCGCCTTGGTCATGTCGTCGATTTCGGTCGCGACGACATCGGTGCCCGGAGAGACCCTCACCTCTTTCTTCCCCGGCAGGACCAGTTCGAATCGGGAAACCGGGATCTTCGGAATCTGCAGTCGCGCCTGTGGTGGACCCTCGTCGCCGAGCACGGGGACCTGGAACGCCACCTGGACTTGGTGTACGCCGCGCCCCTGCAGAACCGTGGCGAAGTGTGAGCCCTCGACCAGAATGGTGGCCGGTTCGCCGTCGATACGGATGTCGCTCAAGGTCACGCTGCTTGGCATCACCGGCAGGGTGATCGTCTCTTCGTTGAAGACCTCGACCTGAAACTGCCCGGCCCAGACCACGGCATCGCCGCGCAGCTCTCCGCTGTATTGGGCGCGGCTGATCGCGAAGGGCAGCGCGCTCGGCGCACGCCAGGACACGAGGATCGACGAGGTTGCTGGCACCGAGGCGGTCACTTGCGTGGTGCCATTGACTTCCTTGACTTTCATGTCGGCCGAGGGCACCACCGCCAGGTCGATACCGATTCCCGGATAGGTCAGGCTAAAGGCAGTTGCTGCCGAGCGGGGCACTGCCAAGGGCAGCACGAAGCCGGACTCGTAGCGCTTGGCATCGACACCGTAGCTAAGCCTCATGGTCACCGTCGCCGCCTGTTTAGTGCTCCAAGCGAGCCCGTCCGGAGTCTCGACGAGCTGCACCGGGTGGCCCTCCACGCTCGCCTGCCGCAGCGCCGCCCCAGGCGGCAGGATGGGCACCAGGGTCCATTCGTCCTCGAAGGTTTCGATCTGGACGGTGACGTTGACCGCGGCGGAGATCCGATCCGCGCTGTCGCTTACATGGACGACGACATGGGACTGGCCGATGGCGTAGGCGGCCGGCGCGGGACGCGGGTCTTTGGTCAGCTGGTTCAACATCGCCGTGTAGTCGCTCAAGGGCACCCGGACCTCGCCGCCCGAGTGACCGGGCACGCTTTCCCGTGCCGCTGCGGGCGTTGCCAAGATGAGGACGAGTACGAGGAGCAGTCGTCTCATGGTCGAATCCTCCTGACTGGCCGTGCCGCTGCGCGGCGGTATTGGGAAGGGTTGCGCAGCACGGCGAAAACCCGCCTTACCGCGCCGCTGATTGCAGTTTGCGAAAGGCCGCGTAGCGCAGGGAATCCGCAAGATTGCGGCGTTGCGCAACGTCCCCGATCGCGGGCGAATCCAGAAGCGTCAGGTATTCGCCCAGCAAGGTCTCGTCGGCAGCCAGATCAGGGTCGCCCGACCAGCCCGCGACCTCGAGACGCAGTCCGTGGATCAGCTCCCGCAGCGTGGCGAGTTGCGATCGGGCCTGTTGCGGGTCGCCGGCGGCGAGGGATCTCCCCACCTGGCGGGTCTGTCGCGCGAACTCCCAAGCGATCAAATTCTTGAGCACGTTTCGCTCAAGCGGACCGGACACGCGCTGGCTACCGCCGACCGTCAAGCTGGCGCGTGCGACGCCATTGCGCAGGTAGACGACGTCCTTGTAGCGCACCGTTACATCCGCGACGGCTCCTGGATCTTCCGCGACCACGTCCAGCAAGACCACGTGCGTGTCGCCGGCGTAGAAGCTCGGTATGACGATCTGGATTCCTTCCTCGTCCTCGCCCCGGTCGGCCTGAATACCGAGGTTGCGGGCCAGCCGCTTGTCGATGGACTGCTCGGCCTCGCGCACGCGCTGAGCCTGAGGTTTTCCCAGCCGCCGGGATCCCAGCACGTCGACCAGCTTGACCCCGGGGGCGAGCCGGATCCGCAGCCGTAATGCGCGTGCGACCGCGCGGCTGGCGGCGTGCAGTTCCCGGTCGACCAAGGCGCCCGCCGCTTGGGCGCTATCCAGGACGCGGCGGTTACCCTGGCCCGCGGCGACCAGGCGGTCGATGTGTGCCAGATCGTCCCGGGCCGCGAGGCTGACGACGCTCAAGGGCACGCCGCCGACGGCGTTCTCGTGCGCGATCCGTTCCAGGGCCGCCAGCTCGTCGGCCAGGGAGGAGCCGGTGACCAGCAACACAAGGCTCGATCCAAGGACGGCGCTGGGATCGTCGCCCTGGCGCACGCTTTCCGTCGCCGTGACAAGCGCCTGCTGCAAATCGACGAGCGCAGACGCCGTGTCTCTCGACGCGCCGAACAGTCGATCCATCGCCACCCGCAGGGGGCCATGCCGGAACTGCTCGGGCGGCACGAGGAGACCGCCGTCTGGTCCGGCCACGGTGAGCGAGAACCGGTCCTCCGGCTGCCGGACCCGGTTCAATGCCGTGATCAAGGCGCGGATGCGCGCACTGGTGTTCGCATCCGTGATGCTCCGCAGGTCGACGACCAGGCCAATATTCATGGCTGGCCGATGGCCGCCCTGACGCTCGGCACCCTTCAGACCGACCTGTACCCGCAATCGCGTCGGGCCTTCGATGGCGGGTACATCCGCGTGCAGATAAACAGCAAGCGCGGCGTCCCGTGGCGCGTCGAAGGGCTGGACGACCTGCCGGGCCGCTTGTTCCAGCCGCAAGTCTTGCCCGAGTGCCCCACGGTCCCAGGCCCGCAGGCGCGCCTGCAAAAGCCGCATGGCGGGATCGCCGGGGATATAGGTGTTGGACCAGTATCCCGTCGGCTCCTGGAAGGACAGGTTTTCGAGCGCTTGGGCGCGCTGGAGAAAATTCGTCGCCAGCAGGCGCGCGCGGTTTGGATTTACCGGAAGTGCCAGGTTTTGCCGCCTGTTGTCGTCGAAAACAAGGGCGCCGCCTACCGGGACTGTCGCGAATTCCGAAGACGGCGTCGAGGCACCGGCTTCACCCGCCGTATCCGGATCGGCGCCAGCCCGACGCGTGTCCTGCACCTTCGCGGGACGGTTCTTCTTATCGACGGATGCCGGGCGGGATTCCGCAGCCGCCACGTCCGCGCCTTCTATCGGCGCCGGCGCATCCCCGCGCAAGTTGCCTGCGATCTCCCCTGTTACCGACAGGCCTTTTTGTTCCGCCGGCGCACCGGCCCCTTGGCTCAGGGACTCCTCGTTGGATCGCTTGGCGAAGTACTGGGGCGGCTCGGACTCGGCCTTGAGGCCGTAGCGATACTGGCCCTCGGACTTCGTCTTGGCCCCGGGAACCGGTGTTTTCGGTGTGACTTGCCGGTAGAAATCGGCGCGGCCTTCCTTCGCCAATTCGCCGCCGAGCCGGTCTTGGGCCCGCCTGACGTCGCGATCACCATGGCGCGGTTGCTCGGTGAGCTGCGCGATGATGTCCAATTCGCGCTCGCGCCCTTGGTCCGGATCCCGCTCCCAGCCTTTGTTCGAGAAGCTTCGCTCGGTGGCGCTCGTTTGGCCTAATTCGCGCGACCGGAGTTCACCCGTCTCGCGCTTCTTCTGCTCGAGTCGCGCTGTTTCGAAGGACTCTTGGCTGTCGTCGCCAAAGCCTTCGCGCCTCCCTCTTGCGACCTTTAACGCCTCGTCGAGGGTGTCGGATGGCGCGCCGGTTTGGGATGTCGGCAATTCGCTCCCGCGCTGGGACCGGACGGGCGCTTTTTCGGCGATCGGGCTCATGGCAACCTGATCCTTAGTGCGGCCGGATCTTTCGCGCGCCTCCTCGAGATCCGCATCGGCCACCTGCATGCGCTGTGAGGAGATGTCCAGGTAATTCATCATCAAGCCGAGGCTGGCGGCGATGACGACGGAGGCAGCTAAGCCGCCGGCGAGATAGCGCCGCGTGGTGCTCGGCCGTGCCGGAGCCGGGTCCTTGCCCGCGGCCTGGCGGACCGCCCGCAAGGTGTCGGCCACCAGCTCGTCGGAGGCATCGTGCGACGGTAGCTCTTCCAGGGCCGAGTCCACCGCCTGCAACTGCGCCAGGAAATTCGTGCAGGGAGCGCAGGCCTCCAGGTGGTGCCGGATATCGGCGTGCAGCTCCGCTGCCTCGACGCCGTCCTCGGCCAGGCGCTGTCGAATGGTGTCACAGCTAGTCATCGGTGCCTCCTGTGCCCCCGGCCGGCGCGTCGCGGTTGGCCAGGCCAGCGGCCAGGGCCAGACGTGCACGGCGCAAGTGCGTCTTGACGGTGTTGAGCGGCAGGTTCAGAGAGTTTGCGACGTCTTG
>JBHICL010000194.1:0-6257 GCA_046759605.1 Alphaproteobacteria bacterium
GTTCGGGTCGCGGTCATGAATATCGGCGAATTCTCGGTCAATAATAAGGTCATCTCCTGGCTCATCGTCATCCTGCTCGTGGGTGGCGGGGTCACCGGCTTCATGAAGATGGGCAAGCTCGAGGATCCCAACTTCACCATCAAGTCGGCGAAGATCATCACGATGTATCCAGGCGCCACCGCCGAGCAGGTGCAGGACGAAGTCACCTTCCACATCGAGGAAGCCCTGCAGCGGATGCCCCAGCTCAAGCGGATCAAGATGTCGATTTCTCGTCCCGGGGTGTCCGATATCGAGATCGAGTTCAAGGACAGCTTTTCCTCGAAGGACTTCCCGGACATTTACGATGAGCTACGGCGCAAAATCGCCGACATGAGGCACAAGCTGCCGCCGCGTGCCGAAGATCCGGTTGTTGTCGATGAATTCGCGGACGTCTTCGGGGTCTATGTCGCTCTTACCGGCTACGGGTACACCTACAGGGACCTCAAGGACGCGGCGGACATTCTCAGAAAGCAGCTCGTGCTGGTTCCAGGCGTTCGAAAGATCGTCGTTGGCGGCGAGCAGCAAGAGGTCGTTTACGTCGAGATCTCGCGGGCGCGCCTTGGGAGTCTCGGAATTCCCGTTGAGCATATCCAGGAGGTACTTGCTTCGCAGAACCTGGTGGCGACCGCGGGAAACGTGCGCGTTGGAGACGAGTACATTCGGATCACACCCACCGGAGAGTTCGAATCCGTCGAGGAAATCGGCGACCTCCTGATCAGCTCCGACGAGAGGAGGCTCATCTACCTCAGTGACATCGCGACGATCGAGCGCGCATACAGGGACGTCCCGGGAAAAATGGTCTTCGTGAACGGACAGCCTGCCCTGTCCATCGGTGTCTCAATGCTGCCAGGTGAAAATGTGGTCGACGTGGGTGACGCCCTGGGCAAGCGTCTCGCGGAGCTCGAGGAGGTCGTTCCAGTCGGGATGGATCTCCAGGTGATCTACAACCAGCCGGCCGAGGTGAGCAAATCCATAGACGGCTTTCTTATCAACGTCGGTGAAGCGCTCGCGATCGTGCTTATCGTGCTTCTGGTTTTCATGGGGCTCAGGAGCGGGCTTATCATCGCCCTCGTCCTGCTCATCACCGTCGCGGGCACCCTATGGATCATGGAGCTCTTCGGGATCGAGCTGCAGCGTGTGTCGCTCGGTGCCCTGGTGATCGCCCTGGGCATGCTGGTGGACAATGGTATCGTCGTCGCCGAAGGGATGCTCGTGCGCATGAGGGGCGGCATGCGCGCGGGACCGGCGGCGCGGCAGGTCGTGGGCAGCACGATCTGGCCCCTCCTGGGTGGCACGGCCATTGGCATCCTTGCGTTCTCATCGATCGGGTTGTCTCCGGATTCGACGGGTGAGTTCGCGCGCTCCCTGTTCTTCGTGATTCTTATCTCCCTCTCGCTAAGCTGGATAACGGCGATAAGCACCACGCCTCTGCTCTGCGCGTTGCTCCTGAAGCCGGGATCCTCGACCGATGAGGAGCAGAAAGATCCCTATTCCGGCGGGTTGTTCAGGGGTTATCGCCGGTTCCTGGGATTGGCCCTTCGATTTCGCCTGATCACGGTGCTCGCGGTGATTGGCGTTTTCACCGTGGCCGTTTTCGGCGCCGCCAATGTGAAACAGAGTTTCTTCCCGAACGCCAATACGCCGATTTTCTTTGTCGACGTGTGGGAGATCGAGGGAACGGACATCCGGAAGACCCGGGACGATACCCTTCAGATCGCCGAGTTTCTGCGCCGGCAGCCGGGCGTCGTGCAGACCACCTCCCTCATCGGCGGCGGTGACGCGCGTTTCTCGCTGGTTTACGAGCCCAAGGAGGACAGCGCGGCTTATGCGCAGATCATCGTCCAGACCGAGAAACGGGACCAGATCCCCGAGGCTTGGGACGCTGTCGAGGCGTATATGCGCGAAGAGATGCCGCAGCTCGATCCTCTCATAAAAGGGTTGCGTATCGGGCCCGGCCGCGACAGCAAGATCGAAGCCCGGTTTCACGGTACGGACCCGGTTGTCCTGAGATCGCTGGCGGACCAGGCGATGGATATTTTCCGTCGAGATCCCGAGGCGAAGGAGGTCCGGACCGACTGGCGACAACCCCAGAAGGTCATTCGTCCCATATTCAATGAGCGTGTGGGGCGGCAGCTCGGCGTCACCCGCGAAGATCTTGCGGGCGCGCTCGAGTACGCATTCGAAGGGGCTCAGGTGGGGCTTTACCGGGACGGAATCCGCTTGTTGCCGATCCTGGTGCGCCCGCCGGAGGGCGAGCGTACCGACATCACCAACATCAGGGACGTTCAGGTCTGGAGCCCGGTTCTGCAGGCCGCGGTGCCGATTCAACAGGTCGTGACAGGTTTCGAAACCGTCTGGGGGGAGACCGTCATCCGCGGGCGCAATCGCCTGCCGACCATTATCGCGTCCGCCAACTCCATCGGTGAGATATCCACGGCACTGTTCAACAGGGTACGACCACAGGTCGAGGCGATCGAGCTGCCGCCGGGCTATTCGCTCACATGGGGTGGCGAATTCGAGGATGCGACGGACGCACAGGCCGGCATCTTCGGCGCCCTGCCGGTCGCTTTCCTGTTGATGATCATCACGACGATCTTGCTGTTCGGCAAAATCCGCCAGCCCTTGATCATCTGGCTTACGGTGCCGCTCGCGCTGATTGGAATCGTGGCGGCTATGCTGCTTTTCGACGGCAAGTTCGACTTCATGTCTCTGTTGGGCGCGCTAAGCCTCATCGGGCTCCTGATCAAGAACGCCATCGTGCTCATCGACGAGACCGATCAGCAGATCGGGAGCGGCAAGGAGCGCCTTACGGCGATCCTCGATTCCGGCGTGAGCCGTTTGCGCCCGGTGACGATGGCGGCGTTCACGACCGTTTTGGGAATGATCCCGCTGTTGCAGGATGTCTTCTTCATCAACATGGCGATCACGATCATGGGCGGGCTCACCTTCGCGACCGTGCTCACGCTGGTTATCGTGCCGGTGCTCTATGCGATCTTCTACCGCGTGAGACGCGACGAGCCGGTCCCGAGCGCCGCACCCGCAACCGCCTGATGTGCGGGTGGCACATCGTTACGAGAGGCCGTCATGACCGAGCCGACCGACTCCATCGTGGTCGAGAACGTGGACCTTACCTATGGAGACTTCGTCATTCAAAGCAACCTCAACTTCACAATCGAGCGCGGCGAGATCTTCGTGATCATGGGTGGCAGCGGTTGCGGCAAGACGACCGTGATGCGCTGTATCAGCGGCCTCAAGGCGCCGACGCGTGGGCGGGTTTTCATCGGTGGGCTCAACTTCTGGGAGACATCCCCGGCGGAGCAGGATCGCGTGCGGCGCCGATGCGGCATCGTCTACCAAAGCGGCGCTCTTTGGAGTTCGCTGACGCTTGCCGAGAACGTGGGACTGCCGCTCGGCTATTACACGGACCTCGGCGCCAAGGAGATCAGGGAGCTTGGAGCCCTCAAGCTCGCCCTGGTGGGACTCGCGGGCTTCGAGGACTACTACCCCTCGGAAATCAGCGGGGGGATGAGGAAACGTGCGGGCGTCGCCCGCGCCCTCGCCCTCGAGCCGGAGTATCTGTTCTTCGATGAGCCGTCCGCCGGGCTGGATCCGATTTCATCGTCCCTGCTCGACGACCTGATCCTGGAGCTGCGCGACAGCCTGGGGGCCACGATCGTCGTGGTCACCCACGAGCTGCCCAGCATCTTCGCCATCGCGGACAACTCCGTCTACCTGGATCCCGTATCGAAGACGCAGATCGCCAGCGGCGATCCCAAGCGGCTCGTCAAGGAGGAGCCCGATCCCAGGGTTCATGATTTCCTGACCCGGTGCGGCAAAGGCTGAGGTCAGGCGCGCCCTCTATCCCGCGGCGAGCGCGGCATTGCCGGTCTCCAGGGTCCATTCGACCAGTGCTTTCATCACCTTGCCCAGCGCCTCGTCGAACGCGGCGACGACGCTTTCGATATCCTCCGACCCGGCCTCGACGATGCTCTCGTCGCCCATGGTGCCGACGACGTTCCGTCGCGGCATCTGGATGAGCTTGGCGTTGATCGTGACCTGGGTGCGCGGCGCCTCTCCGCCGCCCATCAGGGTTTGGAATTCGCGCAGCTCCGGCTTGAGCACGAAGTCGGGCCTGATCCGAAGGCGCTCGTTCCCGACGACCTCGATCTTGTTCGAGTTCTTGAAGGACTCGATCATCAGGCGCTGCACCATGACGGGCGCGCGGGCGGACCATGTGACGTCCGCGTAGTAGTCGAGCTCGGTTCCCTGGCGCAAGAGCGCGATACGGTCTTTATCCAGGGCCGCTTGAGTGTCGGGCTCCTCGACCACCAGCGACCAGGTCACTTCCGGCATGGACTCCGGATACGTGCTTTTCGGGGTGAGCCGGAACTGGCGGGGCGGCGCCCCCTGGCCCGGCAGCTCCACACATCCCGCCACGAGACCGGCCACCGGCAACGCGGCCATGTAACGCAAGAGCTGGCGACGCGGTTCGTTATCGACTGCGCGCATGTTGCTCCTCCCTCGTATCCGGATTGGTGCGGTGCTAGGTGGTTTCCTGATTATCGGGCCGGGTTGTCGGTGCGGCCGAGAACTCCTGAACCCCCTCGGCCGCCGCCAGTTCAACCACGTGTTCCGCGAATCCAGCGCCGGCTTCTCCATAAAAATTGAACGCAGCGTTAACGCCCACTTTCTTCAGTGTCTCGATTTCGTCGGGGAACTGCGCGAGGGCCGCCACGAATCCAGGGTAATGACCGGCAGCCAATCTCCTTGCCGCGTACAAATTGGCACCGTGTTCGGGCATGGCTAGTAACACCAGTCGAACCTGGGCTTCCTCGGGTAGCCGTTCCCAAAAGTCCGAATCGGTCGCGTCGCCATGTATTACGTTTCGTCCGGCCGCACGGTGTTCCTGAACCCTCGTCAGATTGCTCTCTATGCCGATGACCTGGTCGGGATAGCGGCCTTGCAGGTAGTCGTATACGCCCCTGCCGATCTGCCCCATCCCGAAAACCGCGATCTCGGCGCTCCCGGGATCGATGAGTTGGTCATCGGGATGACGTGCCTCGGTTTCGAAGGCGGTGAGTCTGTCCCTGTAACGCGCATAGATTCCGTGAGCTGCCGCGTTTATGGGGGAGCCCAGAAGGAATGTAACGGAGAGCGCCAGAGCAATGATCACCAGCCACTCGTTGTCGATCCAGCCGTTCGAAACGCCCGTGGCTCCAACAATGAGACCGAACTCGCTGTAGGTGGCGAGACTGAGCGATGCCAGTGTCGATGTGCGTGCGCGCAACTTGAAGCGAGTGAGCAGGACAAAGAAGAGTGCGACCTTCAGAGGTACGATCAAGACAAGAATGAGCGCGATACCGATAGCCTCGAGATCGGGCACGCCGGAAAGTCCAATCGTAAGGAAGAAACCTACGAGAAACACGTCCTTGAAGCTCAAAAGAGAATCCGCGAGCTCCGAAGCCTTGGGATGATCCGCCAACAGGACCCCGAGTATGAGCGCACCCACATCGGGTTTCAGTCCCACCAAGCCAAAGAGCTCGGCGCCCAGAACGATGGCCGCAACCAGTCCGAATAAAGGCAGGAGTTCGCCGTGACCGCTGCGACCCAGAACATACATGAGGGCCGGCCTCACGGCGATGAGCCCGAAAAGTGCGAACGCCCAGGGCGAAGGCAGTTTTCCTGTCGAGGCAATGAGGAAAAGCACCGCTATGACGTCCTGCATGATGAGAATGCCAATGGCAACCCTGCCATGGAGCGACGGCATCTCCGCCTTCTCTTCCAGAACCTTGACGGCGAACACCGTGCTGGAGAAGCTCAGTGCGAACGCGATCAGCAGCGCCACCGGGAAATCCAACCCGGCGAATCTCGACACCCCGAGAGCGCCAAGCACGGAAATCCCGACAGCCAGCACAAGAACCGTGGCGAGCATGTGAATCGAGGTCCCGGCCCATACCTCCGGGCGCAGGAGGGTCTTTATTTTCAGCTTTAGTCCAATCGAGAACAGCAGCAGCAGGACGCCCAGATCCGCGATCTGCTGGAGTAGGGCGCCACCCTCGAAGCCGAGGGCGCTGAGAATAAATCCCGCGGCTAGAAAACCGACCAGCGGCGGCAGACCTATCATGCGGACGCCCAAGCCAAGGACGAATGCGACACTCAGCAGAATCGGGTCCAAGCGACGCCTCCAGACCACTCCGGGACCGCGCGGCCGCGGGCAT